>CAYHEL010000185.1:0-5303 GCA_964355415.1 uncultured Verrucomicrobiota bacterium
CCCCCGTGCTCGTATCACGATAGGATCCGAGTCGCATGCCGACGAGATTCTCATGGGTGACCCGTCTCCGCTTGGGAATACGGTCTATGTCCTGGTCAATGGCGATACCAGGGTCATCGCCGTAACATGCAGGGTGTCAGATATCCTTCCCCTGGATGTGGAGGGGTTGCAGGATCGGCGTGTCTTCCCCGTCTCGATAAAACAGGCGGTGCGGGTCGAAGTGAAGCGGGCGGCAGGCTTTTTTCAATTGGCGCTGAGAAACGGGGTCTGGCGGATTCAACAGCCTTTTGATGCTCTGGCGGATTCCGGGAGGGTCGAGTCTGTGTTGCAGGCTCTTTCCTTACTGGTCATTGAGGGGTTCGGGGATGCCAGCGCCGGGGAGGCTCCCGCGACATACGGGTTTGGCGCGGATGAGTCTGTGTTGCAGGTGTCCGTGTGGCCTGTTGGACGGTCCGAGCCTCTCGTGCTGACAGTGGGAAAGACCTGGCCGGACAATCCCGCATGGATGGCCGCCAAAGTCAGTGATACCGGACGGATTTTCGCCATCAGGAAGGATAGTGTTCCGTTCCTGAACCTCAAACCCGGGTCGCTTCGTGACCGGCGCATCTGCGATGCCGATCCCTCGTCGATTACGACGATCTCTCTCCGGGAAGGCGACAATAAAATGATGATGAAAAAGGGGCCGGAAGGCGGTTGGCTGATTGTCGAGCCGGTTCGGTTTTCTGCCAACACCCGCGCCGTTGGGGCGTTGTTAAGGACACTCTGCACACTTCAGGGTGAGGAGGTTGTCATGCCGGGAGGAACCAATCAAATTCCCCCCGAGATCGAAACATTGTCAGCCCATCTGACGATTGCGACCGCCTCTGCCGTGATGTTGGCCTCGAATGAAACGGCGGGACTGACTGTTCCGGGCGGAGTGTGGAGTTATTCCCTGAGTACGACGGGTTCGGTCGCAAGCGGGTCTCTGGCTTTCAGGGAGGAAACCCGATCCCTGTTCAGGGTGAATGAGGATGACCTCATCCGGCTGTGGGCAAGTCCGTCTGGTCGGGCGCGTCGCGGGTTAACCGATCCGCTTCCGTTCATGGAGTGCCGGATGCTGGATATGAATCCCCAGCATATCCGTAAAATTACCCTGTCACGACAAGGACGCGAGGAAACAGTCACCGTTTCTGCAGACGGGGATTGGGTGGTCGAATCGCCTCCCGATGGACAATTGAAAGAGGGATCTGTCCCGGCGTTGATGGAGTGGGCCTCGAACCTGCAGGCCCAATATGTTGAAAGTATTGCGGTGACCAATGCCGCGAAATACGGGCTGGATGAATCTTCAGAACGGCTGACTTTTGGCCTGAGCGGTGGAGGTATTCAAAAAACGCTCTTGATCGGGCATGATAATGGACAGAATGGCGTCTATGCGATGGTTCAGGGTCAGGACGTAATATTTGTCCTCCAGAAAATGGCGGCAGACTCCCTGATGCGATCCTTGGTCAAAGGACATTAAGAGGGGGGCGTGCACCAGGCCTGAAATTCCGCGTGCGCGAGGGTATGATCATGTCAATATTCAACAAACAAACGCTCGCCTGGATATACCGGAGCCTTCTGCTGGCAGGTGGGGGGCTGGGCGCCATCCTGCTGGGTTTGTCCTGTTTCGGATTCCCGTCTTTCCTGACCGTTTGGGTGCTGGCGAGTCTGAATGCGGGGCCGTATTATGTTGAAGCCCATGATCTGAAACTGGACTTGCGTGGTGGATTAAAGGCCTCTGATGTAACCGTTTACCGGAAAGGCGTTGTCGGGCCGCCTTGCCTGGAGGCCCGTGAATTGAGGATTCTATTCCGTTTTCTTGAGCGACCGCGAGCGGGTGTTTCCCGCGTCAAGGGGATTCAGGCTCGGGGGGGAATCATCCGTCCGAATGGCGGGTCGGTGTTTGCCGGGTGGGAGAAAACTCGGGCGGGGGTCGGTATCCCTTCTAGTTCGACCGCCGGTCGGGGATATTTGCCTTGCATGGATGTGGATCTCATGCTTCGGGATTTTGATGTGATTGGCGTGTGGGTAGAGCAGGTCCGTGCCGGGTTGCAGTGGGATGGCAAGGAAGCGCGATTGTCCCGTCTCTCAGGACAGGTGGGCCGTGATCTTCAGAGAGGGTCTGTGGACGGTACTGTGGCGTGGAAGCGGGGACACCAAGTGGAGGGTCGCCTCGTTACCGTGTTCGATCCGAGAGCGCTTTTGTCGGCATGCCGGATACTCTATCCCCAGGTGGTTCCCATTCTGGAGAGGTTTTCATTTTCCGCCGGTCCACCGAGGATAGATGTGTCCTTTGAAGCCGACACAGGTGTCTCGTATTCCCTCCGGGTCAAGGGCCGGATGCAGGCCTCCCGCTATGCCTATTGTGGAGCCGGGATCGGGTTTGCCAATATCAATGCAGAGTATCAATACGGGAACGGCGCCAACTGGCTGAAACTCGATCCTTTTCTGATTGTCGTGGGGGGCCGCAATGCGGAGGGAAAAACGGTTATTGACCTGAATTCCGGAACCGTTGGTTTTGAGGCCATGTCCTCAGTTGACCTTGGAACGGTATTGAGACTGTGCGGAATGAGAGAGCAGGCGATGGATTCCTGGCATCTTGAGGAAGGCGCCCGTGTGATGGCCAGGGGGAGCATTAACACCCTGGCGCCTGAGCGTTCCATGATCGAGGCCTCGGTCGAGGGTTCCCGAATAGGTTTCTCCCGGATTTGGGTGAATGACTATGCGTTCCGGTTTGCCGCGATAGGCCTGACCAATAAGTTTTCGGATATTCGGGGAAAGATCGGGAACGGTTCCTTTTCCAGTTCGATGATCGTGACGCCGGACGCCTCGGGAACAAACAGGAATAGTCTGCTGAACGTCGAAATCATCCATGTCGATGCAGACAAGTTATTTGAAATGTTGAGTCCGAACCCCGCCTGGCGCGCGGAAGGAAAAGTATACGGAAATGCCGAGTTAAGGGGCGCCGGGGTCGGGGATGGCCCCGGGTCGTTTTCCGGAAAGGGGCAGATGACCATACGGAACAGCCGCATTTTTAAACTGCCCCTGTTTTCCGGACTGATGACTGAATTGAACAGGATGGTGCCCCAACTGGATTTCTCCAACAGCAGGACCGATGCCCATTTCTCCTATGAGATCAAAGAGGGGCGGGTCATCAGCCGGGATATCCGGATCGATGACGGACCGGTAATCTTGACCGCCAAGGGGAGTTGTGGACTGGATGGCTCACTGGATTTTGTTGTGACGTTCCAGTGGATGAAAAAAACCGGATTTCTGGCCCAGTCCATTGCGGACATATTTTCGTCCGGAGAGGGCGTCGAATTCAGGGTGGGTGGAACATGTGCCTCGCCGAAATGGGTTCATGTTAAACGGAGATGATATGGCAACGAGTGAGGATGCGTTTCAAAAAAGCGTTCATATCAGAACCTACGGATGCCAGATGAATGTGCGCGATAGCGAGGCCATAGGAGCCCTGCTGATGCGACATGGCTATCGGGTTCTGACAGGCGAAGAGGGGGCGGATGTCATTCTGGTCAATACGTGCAGTGTCCGGGGCAAGGCCGAGGAGAAGGCGCTCGGTAAACTCAGGCTGGTGGTCGCCAGTAAACCAATGCGACCGGGCCGGGTTGTGGGCGCCGTCGGGTGTATGGTTCAGCGACTGGGCGTGGACATCCTGAAGCAGGTGAAGGGATTGGATTTCGCCGTGGGCACCCACCGCCTCAGCACGTTGCCCGCCGTCATTGAGGCCGCTTGCGAGGGACGCGGACCGCTCGTGGATACGGGTGAGGAGGAGTCTGAAACGGAGTCCCTGTCGGGTCACCTGGCGGGCTCGATGTCAGCGTTTGTCAATATCCTGCTGGGGTGCGACCGGCGTTGCGCCTATTGCATCGTGCCGACAGTCAGGGGGCGTGAATGGAGTCGGCCCGCTGAAAATGTGCTGCGCGAGGTTGCGGCGCTGGCGGGGCAGGGCGTGTTTGAGGTCACCCTGCTCGGACAAAGCGTGATGTCGTATGGCCGGAAGAACGCCGTATGGCCGGTAGATTACAAGTCGGATGGCGGTTATCTCGAGCCGCTACCGCGCCTTCTGGAGGCCGTGGGCCGGATCGGGGGAATCAGGCGCATCCGATTCACCTCGGGACATCCCTCCGGATGCTCGGAGGAACTGGCCCGTTCCATGGCGATGGTACCGGGGGTTTGCGACCATCTTCATCTGCCCGTTCAGTCAGGGTCGGATGCCGTACTCAAGCGGATGCGTCGCGGGTATTCGGCGGAGGACTATCTTGCCGCCGTGCGCCGGTTACGTGCCGCCGTTCCCACACTGGCCTTGACGACGGATGTGATCGTCGGGTTCCCCGGCGAGACGGTCGAGGATTTTGAGGCGACGCGCCGCCTGATGGATGATGCCCGGTTCGATAACTCGTTCATTTTCAAATATTCGCCGCGCGAAGGAACGCCTGCCGCGGACTGGACTGACGATGTGTCTCCGGAGGAAAAGTTGAGACGCAACCATATCCTGCTTGAGGATCAGGACCGGCGTGGCATCGAACTCAATTCCGCCTGTGTGGGAAGTCTGGTCGAGGTGCTGGTTGAGGGTCCAAGCCTGCGCAATCAGGAGCGGTGGGCGGGGCGTTCCAGCACCAATAAGATTGTGATTTTTGATCCTCGCGAAACCGTCACCGCGGGTGATATAGTGAATGTTCTGATCGAGCGGGTTGGTCCGCAAGTGCTTTACGGAACGCTGAAAGAGGTTGTGTTGTCATGATATCCTTGTCTCAAATGTCGATTCTGGTGGGTGGACTCTATGTCGCCCTGCATCTCCCCCTGGTGGTTATGCCGTCACAGACGCGAAAACGGCTTGCCGCATTTCCCCGGAATATCTGGGCGGGTGCCATCCTCGCCGCTGCGGCGCTGGCCTGGTCGGCCTGGGAGGTCAATGACATGCCGCTGGGCATGATTGACAACTATAAGGCTTGGCTTTGGGTGCTGGGGCCGGTTGTTTTCGCGCTGGTTCTCGCCTTCATGAATGAACTGCTGGCCGTGCGGGCATTGGGTGGCCTCCTGATGCTGGCCGCCAGTCCCGTTCTGGAGACCCAGCGACTGAACGCATCCTACTGGACTTGGGCGCTTGCCGGTCTGGCCTATTTGTGGGTTGTGGCGGGCATGGTGCTGATGTTGTCTCCCTATCGTTTCCGCCATTGTATGGAACGGTGTTGCTCAACCGATGGGTCCTGCCGTGCCATGGGGGCGGGCGGCGTGGTCATGGGGGTTGTTCTGATTGGACTGGG
>CAYHEL010000186.1:0-5236 GCA_964355415.1 uncultured Verrucomicrobiota bacterium
CAGTGAAAAATACGCGGGAGTTGTGATGTTGTGGTAAAGCAACGCCTTCGTTCCCGGCAGGACGGAAAACAGTTCATTGGCTCGCGACCCGATGGACAAGTGTAAGAACACCATGTCATCCGCCTGGCAAACCTGCTTCAGGCTGTCCAAATCACGGGCCTCGGATCTGAGTTCCGGCAAGATCCGTCGTTGCTCACAATAGATTTCCGACGCATATCCCCAGGAACGGAAAAGACCGCGCATGGCAACGGCCTCGTCGCTGATGGCGTCACCCCGGCTGAAACCCGCCACAAGTTGATGAATGGCCGCCATAGGATCCCTACAGGGGAAACCGGCCTGCCGTCCGGCTGATGCGATTGTTCGGCACAGGCGGCACCCTACCGGCCGCCACATTCTCCCTGGTCAATTTGTCTCTCAGACTCTTGTTCACGGGATCCAATCGCAGGCTCTTCAACCAATAAGCCACGGCTTTATCGCGATTTTTCAAGGCATACCAGACATCGCCGACATGCTCCATGATCGCAGGCGAATCACCCTCTTCCCGTAATGCCCGGCTTAACAACTCCACGGCACGGTGATACTCGCCCTTCTTGAAATAGATCCATCCCTGCGTGTCCAGGTAGGCGCCGTTGTCCGGCTCCATTTTTAGGGCCCGCGCGACATAGTCCAGGGCGCGATCCAGATTTCGCCCCTGCTCCGCCCACATATAGGCAAGATAATTCAACGCCTCCCCGGAGTTGGGGTTGACGGCCAGATACTGTTCAATATGGCGCTCGCTATCCTCTGCATGCCCGGCCCTGTCACAGGCCTGTCCATACCAGAAATAGAAAAGCGGCTGAACGGTCTTGGCCACAAGGGGATTTCTGCGTATCTCTCCGGCAATCCAGTCAAATTGACGCACGGCCTCTTCATATCGATCCAACCGCATATAGGACAGGGCCAGAAACACATGAATCCTCAGGTCATCGGGAAAATTCTTAACCGCCTCCTCAAGCGTGGCAAGGCCCTTCCCAGGATTCTCCATCATCTCAAGATTGGCAAGGCGGAGGGATGCCATGGCGTCCGGAGGGACACCCCGGCCCGCCAGTCGATAGGACTCCTGGGCGTGGACATAGTCTTTCCCCTGCTCATACGCCTCACCCAAAAGCAACGCATACTGGCTGCTGTCGGGTTTTCTTTTCAACAACGCCTGGTACACCCGTACGGCTTCATGATGGCGCCCCGAGACCGAATAACACTGCCCCAACATCTCGCACGCTTCCCCATGACCGGATCCATACGCAAAGACTGGCTCAAGAAAACGGATGGCGCCTGAGACGTCCTTGCCGGCCAGATATATTCGACCCACGGACTGGCAAAAATCAAGAAGGGCGGAGGGTTCCTTGATGCGGGAAAGTCCGGCATCGACCACGCTTAAGGCCTTCTTCGGATTCAACCGGATCACATGGAGCGTGGCCAGCCGCACATACCCATCCGGACGGTCGGGATCAATCTGAATGGCGGAACGGAAAGCGCGGGCCGCCTCATCTGAATGCCCCTGCGCCTGACTCACGGACCCCAGCAACAAGTGGACATCAGCGGAAGCCGGATGAAACCGGGCCGCCTGCCTCAAAACGGCGACGGCCCCCGTGTAATCTTTTCTCGCAATATCATCAACGGCCACCTTCAGCGCCAAAGGAAGGCTGGCAGGATCACTGGCCGCCGCCGCCCGGATATGAAAGATCCCCGCCTGGTAGTCGCCCAGTGTGTTTTCGCTGATCAGCGCCTGACTGTAATGTGCCAGGGCATCGGCAAACCGGACACCCGCCTCCACAGGAGCAACGCCTGAATCCGCCGAGGATGGCGACTGGGGCGCCGTGCGACAGCCTATCGTAACAAGAAGCGGAGCCAGCGCGAGCCATTGAATTGTTGCCCGCATAGTCTGACTCCCCGCCCTACTTGTTCTTGTGCCGCATGGCCTTCATGCGTTTTTTGTATTTGTGCTTCGACATTTTGGCCCGGCGTTTTTTCTTAATGGAACCCACAGTACTTCTCCTTTGCGTTAGTCAACAACCGTTTCACATCCGGTCATCACCGGATCACTTTGTTCAACGGGAGCTCGATTATGCCTTCCGCCCCCGCTCGTTTCAATTCCGGAATGATCTGCCGGACAATTCTTTCCTCGACCACCGATTCAATGGCCACCCAGCCGCTGTCTTTCAACGGATTGACGGTCGGCGCGTGCAGGGAGGGAAGAATTCCGGAAATGTCCACCACCTTGTCGGACGGCGCATTCATCTTCAACAAGACCCTTGATTCCGCCGCCAAGGCGCCCTGGAGCAACATGGCAATCTGCTCGATTTTCGCCTTCTTCCAGCCGTTGTTCCAAGCCTTCCGGTTTGAGATCAATTTGGTTGTCGACGTCAACACCACATCCACAATACGGAGATTATTGGCGCGCAACGAGGAACCCGTTTCCGTCAGTTCAACGATGGCATCCACCAGTTCAGGAACCTTGGCCTCCGTGGCACCCCATGAAAACTCTACATCCGCCTGAACGCCATGTTTCTCCAAGTACCGTTTGGTCAGACCCACGGCCTCCGTCGCAATGCGTTTCCCCTGCAAATCCTTGACCGACTGAACGGACGAGTCGTTATGAACGGCCAACACCCAGCGAACCGGGCGCATGCCCTGTTTGGCATAGATCAAATCGGCGACTTCATGCACATCCGAGCCATTTTCCTGAATCCAGTCAAACCCCGTGATACCGGCATCAAGCACACCCAGTTCCACATACCGGCTGATTTCCTGGGCGCGAATCAGACGCGCGTCGATTTCGGCATCGTCCACATTCGGAAGATAAGATCGGGATCCCACCGTAACCTTGAAGCCCGCCTTCTGGAACATGGCAAACGTCGCCTCCTGCAAACTTCCCTTGGGCAACCCCAATATCAACTTATCCATGACGTTTCCTTTCATACGAACCCTTGCCATTCGGCAAAAGCCACGGGATAGTAGGGGAATCGGGGAAAGGCGTCCATGATTATCTTACAGTCCAGACCCGGCGCCCCGCGACGCGAATCCGGCCTTCCGCAAACCATTGCAGGGCTTCGGGAAACGCCTGATGTTCCTGCTCCTGTATCCGGTCGTGAAGCGAGGCCGCCGTGTCGTCATCACGGACGGAAACAACCTTTTGAAGGACAATCGGGCCGGTATCCGTCCCGGCATCCACCAGATGCACCGTGCAACCCGCCACTTTGGCCCCGTAATCCAGAGCCTGCTTCCAGGATTCCACACCCGGGAACGCGGGCAACAAGGCGGGATGAATGTTAAGAATCCGGTGCGGAAACGCCTCCAGCATCCCCCGCTTGAGTATCCGCATAAACCCCGCGAGCGCCACCACCTCGGCCCCATACCGGCGCAACACGTCCAGATATCGTTGTTCCCCGTCACCGTCGAGTTTTGTCTTAAACGGCGCCGCACTCACAAACTCGGACGGAATGCCATGACGGCGGGCGCGCTCCAAAATGGGGGCGCTTTCAACATCCGAGAGCACACACACCACCCTGGCATGGAGCCGCTTCCCGTCAATGGCATCCCAAATGGCCTGGGCATTACTGCCTTTTCCGGATCCCAAAATCGCTATTCTTAAAGGAGGTCTCTCATTCATAAGGGCACATCATAAAGAGCCTCCCCCTCTCCTGACAAGCACAGGCTTGGGGCAATCAGGGAAACCCTGATCAAGTTTCAGGTTTTCCCCGATTGACCCGCGCCCAAAACGAGATGATAAAGGGGGCAACCTCGCAGGTTGATCTCCGGGAGGAACGAGTATGCATTCTTTATCAGGCCTGTTCACACACCGCGACGCGAAAAGCGCATCGCCCTCGAAGGGAACCATCCTCTTCATCGATGATGACGAAACGATTTTGAGGATGATTGGCGACCGTTTGCGATTGGAGGGCTATGTTGTGTACACGGAAACACGGGGGGAGGAAGCCCTCGCAAAACTGGAGACAATATCGGTGGATCTGATCATCCTGGATATCAGTATGCCGGGATTGGGGGGGTTGGGATTTCTCCGCCGTCTCAGCGAAACCTTTCACCCCGCGCGTTGCCCGATTATTGTCTTCAGTGCCCGCCATGAACTGGAGACGTTCTTTACGAACACGTCCGTGACCGCCTTCATACCCAAAACGTGCGCCCCCGATGCGTTGATTCAGCAGATTCATCAACTCATCAGTCAGCACGCTCCCGTTCAACCTCCACCCCCCGCATCACCGCCGAATCGCTGGAAACTGCTGCTGATCGAAAACGACCGTGACGATCGTGATCATCTCGTGCGCTTGTTTCATCGGAATGGATTTGAGGTTCATCATCTTCCCGAAGACACCTCGCTTCTCGATACAGCGTCCTCCGTTCACCCCCATGTCATCCTCATCAAATACATGCTCCCCAGACAAAATGGCCCCGCCCTGGCAGAACAACTTGGATCCCACGCCCCGACTCATCATATCCCGGTCATCCTTTACGATGATACCGGACTTCACACCTCGATGCATCACTACCCGAATGTGAAATCACTGGTTGCCTCCAGCCAGGGATTACAATTGCTGAACGCGGTGCTTCAGGTTGTAAGGCCGGTCGCCACGACGGTGTAAGATTCTCCTCGAGGCGCGTCAGGCCCTGTGGTTCGCCCCATGCTCGCCTCATCCGCTTTCAAAATCCTGTACAAAAAACGGCCTTTTGTATAGCGTAACGCGATTGTCTTCGGATTGACCTATGCAAAAGGAAGTTAAAGTCATCTTTGAGCCCTCCGGTCGCGCGGTTCACGCGTTACCCGGGACCACCATTCTTGAAGCGGCGGCTCGGGCCGGATTCATTATTCATACCCCCTGCGGAGGCGGCGCAAAATGCGCGAAATGCCTCATCCGCATCAGAAGCGGCCACTGCCCTCCCCTCGATAAGGAAACCGCAATCCTGGGCGAGACCCGCATCTCCGAAGGCTTCCGGCTGGCCTGTCAGTCGCGGATCAGCGGCCCCGTCACGATTGAAATTCCCGAGATGTCGCTTTTTCAGACACACCAGCAAATACTGACCCGTGACAGTGGCGATTCCCTCGACGTCCTCCCGCGCGTCCGGAAAACCGCGATTTCAATTCCTCCCGCCACCCCGCATGGGCCTCAGTCCGATTTGGAACGTCTGCGCGCCGCCGGCGTCACGGCCCCGGTCAGTGTCTCCGCCCTACGCGCCCTGCCCG
>CAYHEL010000187.1:0-5235 GCA_964355415.1 uncultured Verrucomicrobiota bacterium
GTTCCTGTATCCGGATGGACTGGTGCGTGACTTCATGTCAGGACTGGCGGCATTGTCAAGCGGCCGGTAGCAATTACCAGCCGCGTTGCTGCGTTACCAGCGGAAATCCGGATGGCGATGTGGGCCGACTTGGGCATTGAAGTGTTCATCATGGGGAAGAAGACCGCGTCAATGGCTAACGTTTATGGCTGTTGAGGGCACAACTTTCGTTGGTTGTCTGCGAGTCGTTTCGGAGTGCAATTGATTGCACTTTCCTGGGATGGTGTACCACTGTGGTTGAAGGGCGTAAACCCGTCGATGGGTCTTCCCTGACGGGGAAACAACTTGCGAAGGGGTCGTGACTTGGGCATAGTTGGCGCATGAGTTCATCCGTGAAACAGTTTGTGATCAATGCCGTTGCCCCGACGCGAATCTGTGATGTGGGAGGCTGGACGGACACCCATTTTGCCCGGTTTGGTGCGGTGTGCAATATCGCGATCTACCCCTATGTGGAAGTCCAGATCCATACCTTGCCGCTTGAAGAGACGGGCGGACATCTGATCGTCTCCGTTGAGAACTACGGCATGTCGTACGAGTTGGATCCTGAAAAAATAGTCTATGACAAGCACCCCCTGATCGAGGCGGCCATCAAGCGGATGGGGTTCCCCAAGAATCGCGCGCTCAAGATCAACATTTTTTCATACGCTCCACCCGGCGCGTCCATGGGCACCTCTGCGGCGGTCTCGGTGGCGCTCATCGGCGCCCTCGGAGAGGTTGCGGATAGGCCTCTTTCCCCTCATGACACCGCCACCCTGGCTCACGCCCTTGAGACCGAGGAGCTGGGTCTGGAATGCGGAGTTCAGGATCAGCTTGCCGGCGCCTATGGCGGAATCAATTATATTGAAATCGAGGAGTTTCCCCGCGCCACGACCACCCCGCTCATCATTCCTGACAGCACATGGTGGGAGCTGGAGCACCGGCTCGTGCTCGCCTACGTTGGAAAACCGCACAACTCGTCGGAGATACACAAGATGGTCATTGCCGATCTTGGCCATGCCCCCCACAAGGATCCTCGGCTCGAACGGCTTCGAGAACTTGCGCGCGAGGCGAAAAGGAGTCTCGAGGTCGGTGATTTCGTCCGCTTTGGCCGGGTGTTGAACAGTAATACCGAAGCGCAACGCGCGCTTCACAAAAAACTCGTATGCGATAAATTTGAGGAAGTTCTCGCGCTCGCGAATGATTTCGATGCCCTGGGTTGCAAGATCAACGGCGCCGGCGGAGACGGCGGTTCCATTGCAATCCTGACGGACGGCGATACCGCCAAAAAGCGGCACATGCAAAGGGAATTGGTTGCCAAAGGCTTCCAAACCATCCCGATTTACCTCTCGCGAAGGGGATTGCGGGTCTGGAAAAGTCCCTATGATCAGAGGGCGTCTGTCGCGTGTCCCTGATCAAACACGTGTATTGGCCGGATCAATTGGACGTCGATTTTCCCACCAGTTCCCGTTCGGCGGCGGCCGTCCAGTTTCCGTGGTCTAACTTGGCGGCAACCCTGGGGAGTATGTCTCCGAGTTTTGACAGAGGGGTCAGGCCCAGATCATGGAGCATGGGGTAAATCACGATTTTGCCGGCCAAGGTGCGGTTTTCCACGGCGGCCATACCCTCGATCGCGCCGGCCATGCCGCTGATGGCATCCACAGAACGGTTGGTGTCCAGTGTTCCCGCGACAACCTTCTCCAAAACGATCTTCATATCGCGGATGGTTGAACCGCTGGTGCCGAACATAAAACACTGGTTGGCAAGGTAGGTATCCAGATCCAGGTCATGCCGTACGGGGGCTGGAATGCCCGCGAAGATATTGATCAGGCATCCTTTGGCGCTGTTCTTGATGGCATCCACGACCAGGGCGCCCACCGGCGCCATGATCACCGTGTAACTGAAAGGCCCGGAAAGAGGCTGATGCTTGGGGTTGACCGACGTCAAGGCGATGTTATTGGCCTTGGCCAACGGTTCCGCTTTCTCCAACAGCGTCGCCAAACGGGTATCATCGAAATCCACCGCCACCAGCGTCATATCGGGCAGGGATACGCTTACGTCGCGCAATACGTGCATCTGCCCCATGGGGCCGCCAGCGCCAACCACGCAGATGCTGTCACCCGCCCGAATTTCTCCCGTGGCTGGAATGACCTTGTATGACTCGGAAGCCTTGCCGGAAGTCGTTCCGATCCAGCGGGTCATACCGTAATGGACGCGTCCCACTCCGACCGAGACGAGGCGCCCGATTTTGTGACCATTCGTAACGATGTTGATGATGCCGCAAAGTCCCAGTTTGTCGTTCAGGATCTCGATAACACGGTGGTCGTGTCCGAAATAGACGATGTCATCAAATGATTCATTGGCCAGTTCCGAGGCGCTGGCGACACGGGTGACGGGCACGCCAAACTTGGCGATGTCCTGGCATGATTTGTCGGCGCAGACGACGCTGATGGAAGCCGGTTTGCCCGTGACTGAAAAACTTTCCACAAGACCGTTTACCTTGTGATCGCCATCCACAACCACAGCCAGTTTTCCTCCCGCCTTGATCGTTTGGCGCTCGGGGGTAACGTAGGAGTCCTCAACGCAGGCCCAGGGTTCCACAAGGGCGACTGCGGAGGCCCCCAAGGTCTCGGGTACCGGGATCAGGAATCGCTCCCCGTCTGCAGGGTCGATGATGACGCGCTCATCCATGATCACATATTCCTGCAACGCGCCCTCAAAGTTGTAGCCAAATGCGGAACTCGAGCCCGCCGTGGGAAAAGCCCTGTAGTCAGTCTGAACCAGACAGCGTTCTCCGACCTTGTGGTGTTTGACCTTGTCGCCCACGGCGACGATCCGGATGACAGTCTCGTGGCCGGGAACGGTAGGTTTGTTCCCAGGCACATAACTGGGAATGTCCTTCAGGACGTCGGGCGTGAGACCGCTGATGACTTCGCTTTTACGCGGATGTTGCGAGAATTGCTTCAGGAGTTTCAGGTCGGAGAAGCACAGGCAGACCGACTCGACCTGTCCGAGAACCTGGTGCGGTCCCGGGGCCTCAACCGGCTTGCTGGTGTTGAGTTTGAGTTCGCCGGAACCAACAAGTTGGACGGCATACTGGGTTTTCGGGAGTGAGGTATTTTTCATAGGTGTAGGGTGTTCTCTGAGTTACGATAACATGACTTGGCCGCCGGTTACCGGAACCGCCTGACCTGTTTCATACTGTTGTTCCATCACATAATAAATCGCCTTCATCACATCCAGGGCGGCGCAGCCGCGGCGCATGGGAACCTTGGCTTCGTAGAACCGCTTCACGTCCTCAACGGTTTTCGCGCCGGGCACCTTGCCGGTGCTCAGGTATTGGACAAACAGGCCGTTCTTGGGGTCGGACCACAAAGGGCCGTCAAAGAAATTGCCGGGACAGATCGAGTTCACCTTGATGTTGTCCTCCACCAGTTCCATGGCGAAAGACTGGGTCAGGCCGATGCCGCCGAATTTGCTTCCCGCATAGGCCCCGTTTTTGTTTGACCCCTCGAGACCGGACTTGGAATTGATCTGAATGATGTCGCTCCAATAGTCGGGGTTGGCGAGGTGCTGGGTGGCGAGGATGGGCGCGGCTTTCTGGACGCAGAGGAAGTACCCCTTGTAGTTCACAGCCGTGACGAAATCGAAATCCGCCGGATTCTGGGTTTTCACGCTACCGGCCTTGAGCACGCCGGCGTTGGCGATAAAGACATCAAAACCGCCGAACACTTTGACCGTCTCATGAATGGCCGAGGCCATGGACGTCGAATCGGTGACATTGGCCGCCAGCCCGATGGCGCGTCCGGCTCCGTATTGCTTGCACAGTTCCCGGGCGGCGGCGGAAGCCCCTTCCTGGTTCATATCAAGAAGAACAACATGGGCGCCGTCTGCGACCAGGTGTTTCGAGATCTCAAGTCCGAATCCCTGGGCGGCGCCCGTGACCACGGCAACCTTGTCGGCGACACGGCCTGTCCTGACACCACCCGTTACGGCGGTGAAGGCGCCCAGTCCAGGGACCATCACGGCGGACGGCTTTTCCTTGTCTGCCAGCGCCTTGCGAAGGGCATCGACGATAGCCGGAGCCGATTCATCCGCAGGCGGAGAGAATGTCAACGCCTTCGCTCCGCCCGTTGTGTTTGGCGAAAAGGAGACTCGTTTGAGCGTCTCATTCTTGCCGGCGAGCAATCCCCGTAACGCGGGTCCGATAATATTGATCATATCCGTATTCATGGCATCTCCCTCATCGTTCAAATGATTCCTTCATCCGGCGGTTGCCCTGAGGATCTTTCGCGGGGGAAGATGAACCGCCATGCTCAGGGCATCCTCAGCCGCTTCTTTAATGCTTTCGCTGATGGTCGGGTGGGCATAGACCACGTCTGCCAACTGCTGCACGGTGACTTTCTGATGAAGCATCGCGCAGGCCGACGCGATGCATTCCGTGGCGTTATGGCCCATCATGTGGACGCCCAGTAATGCTCCCGTCTCGCGATGACGGATCACCTTGACGAAGCCTTCGGTATGACCAACGGCGATGGCCTTGCCCAGTGCCGCCAGCGGGAACGCGCCGATGGCAATGGGTATTCCGGCCTTTTTACACTGGGCTTGGGTCATTCCCACAGAACCAATTTCAGGGAAGGTATAGACGGCTGAGGGAATGGGGGCGGTGAAAGCATGGGGATGGCCCATGGCGTTTTCAACGGCGGCAATTCCCTGGGCCGAAGCCGCATGAGCAAGCAGGCAACGGCCATTGGCGTCGCCAATGCAATAGATGCCTTTGACCGGGGTTTCCATGTGGTCATCCACGCGGATAAAGCCCTTGTCGGTGGTCAGCCCCACAGTCTCCAATCCGATATCGCTGGTGTTGGCGCGGCGCCCGATCGAGAGCAAAACCCGGTCGGCCTCCACAGTCTGGCCGTTGCTCAAGGTCGCTTTCACGGAGTCCGCGGCAGTGAGACGTTCGACTTTCATCCCGGTAAAACACTGGATGCCCCGCTTGGCAAAGATCTTCTGCAGGGGTTCTGCGACACCTTCGTCCAGTTCCGGCAGGAGGCGCGGCATCAACTCCACGATGGTCACGTGCACACCGAATTCCTGCATCATGCAGGCAAACTCACACCCGATGACGCCGCCTCCGACGATCAGGAGTCGGGCGGGCAGGGTTTTCCAATGCAGCGACTCATCGCTCGTGCAGACGCGTTCGGGGTCGGTGGGCCAGCC
>CAYHEL010000188.1:0-5209 GCA_964355415.1 uncultured Verrucomicrobiota bacterium
GGATAATTCCATCAGCCGGATGATGGACATGATTAATGCCGGCGAGGCGGATGCCGCGGTATCCGCCGGAAACACCGGGGCCATGGTCGTCGCCGCAACCCTTAAACTCCGTACGCTGGAAGGTATTGACCGTCCGGCTATCGCCACGGTAATGCCCACGATGGGTCGGCCTATTGTGCTGATTGATGCGGGGGCGAACACGGATTGCACCGCTGATCTTCTGGCGGAATTCGGCGTGATGGGGAGTGTGTATGCCCGGGAAATACTGGGGCAGAATAATCCCGTCGTTGGCCTGATGAGCATCGGCGGGGAGGATTCCAAGGGGAACGAGACCACGAAGGAAGCGTTTCGCCTCCTGACGAATGCGCCGGTTAATTTCCGGGGCAACGTGGAGGGACATGACCTGTTTCGTGGCGAAATTGACGTGGTGGTCTGCGATGGATTCGTCGGCAACGTGGTCCTGAAAACGAGTGAAAGCGTTGCCCACGCCATCGGGTCATGGCTGAAGAAGGAATTCAAGGCCAACGCCATACGCATTTTGGGCGCGATCCTGTTACGGGGCGCCTTGAAGACGATCAAAAGGAAGATGGATCCGGAGATGTTCGGGGGAGCCCCGCTGCTGGGGGTGAATGGGGTGTGCATCATCACCCACGGCTCCTCATCGCGAACCGCGATCTATCATGCGGTCCGGGTGGCCTGTGAATCGGTCGGTCAGCATGTGAATGATCACATTATTGAAGAAGCCAGAAAATTGAAGAAAGTACCATGAGCACATCACAGACAACTCGCCACGTCGCCATCCTGGGAATCGGATCCTATGTCCCGGAGCGGATTCTGACGAATGCCGAACTTGAAAAGATGGTGGACACCACCGATGAGTGGATCGTGACCCGGAGCGGAATCCGGGAACGGCATATCGCGCGGGACGACCAGGCCACATCCGACCTGGGTGCCGAGGCGGCCCGCCGTGCCCTGGCGAATTCCGGAATCTCCCCGGAGGAGATTGATTTAATCATTGTGGCAACCTTGTCGCCCGACATGCCGTTTCCCAATACCGCCTGTTTCGTTCAGAACCTGATCGGGGCGAAAAACGCCACCTGCATCGGTCTTGAAGCCGCCTGCGCAGGCTTTCTTTTTGCGGTCGATGCCGCCAACCAGTACCTGTTGACCGGGCGCTTCAAAACCGCGCTGGTGATCGGGGCTGAGAAATTGAGCGCCGTGACCGATTGGCAGGATCGCACGACCTGCGTTTTGTTCGGCGATGGCGCCGGCGCCGTTGTGTTGCAGGTGCGCGAGTCCGGAGAGGGAATCCTCTCCACCGTGACGGGATCCGATGGCAGGCTGAACGCCCTGCTGAACATTCCCGGCGGCGGCAGTCGCAATCCGGCCTCGTTGCAGACGATTGAGAAGCGGATGCACTTCATGAAGATGGAGGGCAAGGAAGTCTTCAAACATGCCGTCCGCGCCATGGGTGAAGCCGCCAGAAAGGCGCTGGAGAAGGCCGGTTTGACCATCAATGATGTGGCCTGTGTGGTTCCCCACCAGGCGAATATGCGGATTGTGGAGGCCATCCGGGACCGCCTTGGGGTGGGGCCGGAGAAGTTTTTCATCAATCTGGATAAATATGGAAATATGTCCGCCGCCTCGATTCCCGTGGCGCTGGATGAGGCCCTTCGCGAGGGCCGGATCAAGAAGGGCGATAATATCGTCCTGGTCGCCTTTGGCGGCGGGTTCACCTGGGGCGCGATGGTTGTGAGAATATAGAATTCAGAAGTCAGGAGACAGAATTTCTCATTCTGACTCCTGACTTCTGACTTCGAAATAAGGAGCTGATATCATGAAAACAAGAGCCGTAGTATTCGCAGGGCAGGGCGCCCAGTTTGTGGGAATGGGCAAGGATCTGTCGGAGGCGCATCCCGAGTGCAAGGCGCTGTTTGACCGTGCCAGCGCGGTGTTGGGTTATGACCTCGCGGCCTTGTGTGCGACGGGGCCCATCGAGGAGATCACCAGGTCGGATAAGTGCCAACCTGCCATCTTTGTGACCAGTGCGGCATGTTACACCGCCCTCAAGAAACTGTATCCCGACCTCAAGGTCTCCGGTTTCGCCGGGTTGAGCCTCGGCGAGTGGACCGCCTTGTGGGCGGCCGGGGTGCTGTCGTTCGAGGATACCGTGAAGGTTCTCCAGGCCCGCGGCAAGGCCATGCAGGAAGCCTGCACGGCGCGTCCGGGCGGAATGGTCAGCGTCATGGGCCTGCCGGTTCCGGAACTTGAGAAGGTCTGTGCGGCGGCTGGCGTCCAGATGGCCAACATCAACTCGACCGAGCAAATCGTGCTTTCGGGCGACAAGGATAAGATCGCCGAGGCCGAGAAACTGGCTCAGGCGGCGGGCGCCAAGAAGACCGTGGTTTTGCCGGTGGCGGGCGCCTTTCACTCATCCCTGATGGCTCCGGCAGCCGTTGCGCTGGAACAGGTTCTGGCGGGAATGACCCTTCTGAAGCCGCTCATCCCGGTGGTGTCGAATGTCACCGCCAAACCGCACGGTGAACCGGCGGACATCAAGGCCGCGATGGTGAAACAGGTAACCTCCTCCGTGCAGTGGGTGGGTAGCATCGAGACGTTCAAGAAGGACGGGGTGACGGAGTATATTGAGTGCGGGCCTGGTAAGGTTCTGGCAGGCCTCATCAAGAGAATTGACAAGGATGCGTCCTCCGTGAGCATTCAAGATGTGCCGACGCTGGATAAAGCAGTGGCGGCGTTGAAGGCCTAGTAAATGAACTCTCTCTCCCTTGAGGAGAGGGGTGGGGTGAGGGTGATAAGGAGCAACGTATGGCTAATTTAAGTGGAAAAGTGGCGTTGGTGACCGGTGCGGCGCGTGGTATCGGGCAGGCGATTGCCAGGAAACTGGCGGTTGAGGGGTGCGATGTGGCCCTGTGTGACCTGAAGGCTGAATGGTTGGCCGAGACCGTGGGGCTGATCGAGGCCGCCGGGCGGAAAGTGAAGTGTTTTGAGGCGGATGTGAGTAATTCAGCGGCCGTGGATGCCGTCGTGGATGGCGCCATCAAGGAATTCGGCAAGATTGATATTTTGATCAATAATGCCGGGATCACCAAGGATACCCTGATGATCCGGATGTCTGAACAGGATTGGGATGCCGTGATCTCGGTGAATTTGAAGGGAACCTTCCTGTTTACCAAGGCGGTGGCCCGGCCCATGATGAAGCAACGCTCGGGCGCCATCGTCAATGTGGCCTCAATTATTGGCTTGATTGGCAATGCGGGACAGTGTAATTACGCCGCATCAAAGGCTGGAGTCATTGCCCTGACGAAGTCGGCGGCAAGGGAACTGGCCCCGCGCAACATACGGGTGAACGCGGTCGCACCGGGGTTCATTCAGACCCGGATGACCGATGTGTTGTCCGAAGAGGTGCGCAAGAAGATGTTGGATGCCATTCCGATGGGACGGTTTGGCCAGCCGGAGGATGTGGCGAACGTGGTTCTGTTCCTGGCGGGGGATACCTCCTCGTACATGACGGGGCAGGTTCTTCCGATCTGCGGTGGAATGGTAATGCAATAATGTGAAGGTAACAAAAGAAGGAGAAGATTATGGCACTGGAAGATAAAGTCAGGGATATCATCGTCGAACAGCTCGGTGTGAATGCGGAGCAAGTCACGCCCGAAGCGTCCTTCATCGAGGATTTGGGTGCGGATTCTTTGGATACAGTGGAACTCGTCATGGCGTTTGAAGAGGAATTCGGCGCCGAGATTCCCGACGAGGATGCCGAGAAGCTGACAACGGTCGGCGGCGTCATCGAGTATTTGAAGAGCAAGGGCATCGGCGCCTGAGTTCTGGATGGTTTGTGGAACCGGGGAGATGGCAACATCTCCCCGGCTCTACTTTGACCTCGGTTCAAAACGTTATTTAGAGGGATTGGCTATGGAAAAACGCAGGGTAGTTATCACCGGTTTGGGTGTGGTGTCGCCGTTGGGTTGCGACCTGAATGTCTTCTGGCAGAGGCTGCTGAGCGGGGCTTCTGGCATTCGCCGCATCACGAAATTCGACGCCTCCGCCATGGCCACCCAGATTGCCGCCGAGGTCGTTGAATTTGAGATCGACAAGTATATCCCCAAAAAAGAGCAACGCCGCATGGATCCCTTCTGCCACTACGCCGTGGCCGCCGCCCAGATGGCGGTAAAGGACTCCGGTCTTGTGTTTGCGAACGAGGACGCCAACCGGGCTGGATGCATGATTGGTTCGGGCGTGGGCGGCCTGATTACCATGGAGGATCAGCACTCCGTCCTGTTGAACCGCGGGCCGGATCGCAGTTCGCCGTTCATGATTCCCATGATGATCGTGAATATGGCCTCCGGAATGGTGGCGATTGAGCACGGCCTGAAAGGCCCGAATACCTGCGTGGTGACCGCCTGCGCAAGCGGAACCCACTCGATCGGTGATGCGACGCGCCAGATCCAGTACGGCGATGCCGACATCATGGTCGCCGGCGGCACCGAGGCGGTTGTTTGCCCGCTGGGCATTGCCGGTTTCTCCGCCATGAAGGCCATGAGCACCCGCAATGACGACCCGACGCATGCCAGCCGACCTTTTGATAAGGATCGCGACGGCTTCATCATGGGCGAAGGCGCCGGTATTGTCGTTCTGGAAGAATACGAGCACGCGAAGAAACGCGGCGCGAAGATTTATGCCGAAGTCGGCGGGTATGGCGCCACCTGTGATGCCAGCCATATCACGGCCCCGGCGCCGGGCGGTGAGGGTGCCGCACGCGCCATGTCCAAGGCGATCTCGGATGCTAAACTGACGCCCGACCAGATTGATTATGTCAACGCCCACGGCACAAGCACGCCGCTCAACGACAAGAATGAGACGGCGGCGGTGAAACTGGCCCTTGGCGAGCAGTCCAAAAAAGTCATGGTCAGTTCCACCAAGTCGGTGACCGGCCACCTTTTGGGCGCCGCAGGCGGGTTGGAGACGGTGATCTGTGCGTTGGCCATCCAGACGGGCATGGTGCCCCCGACGATGAACTACACGACGCCGGATCCTGAGTGCGACCTGGACTATGTGCCGAACCAGGCGCGCCCGTTCCAAATCCGCGCCTGCCTGAACAACTCACTGGGCTTCGGCGGCCATAACGCGTCGCTGTTGATCAAGCGGGTGTAAGGGAAGAGGGATTCAGGAACCAGAATCCGGAATTCAG
>CAYHEL010000189.1:0-5196 GCA_964355415.1 uncultured Verrucomicrobiota bacterium
GCCGATCTCCGCAAGGCCATGAATGACTCCCGTCTGCCGGTTATCACCGTACAACTGAACCGTTATGTGGGTGAGGATCTTACGGCGCCAGTTCATGCAAACTGGGAGGCCATGAGGGAAATCCAGCGCCACTTGAGCCATGAACTCGAGGGGGTCTGCATCTTTCCGATTTTCGAGGCCACCCTGTCTGATGGGATCCACAATGACTCGCGGGGTAATTTGTTGATTGGCCAGCGCGCCGCCACGACGGCGCTGGGCGCTGTTTACGGACAGGATATTGCCTGGCGGCACCCCGAGTGCGTGGCGGCCCGACAACTCGCCCCCACCGTGATTGAACTGACTTTCGAGAATGTGACCGGCAGACTCCATGGTGAAAACAAGATCAGACGCGATGCCCCTTTTTCCGTTCGGGACAGTCTGGGGGAGATACCGGTTGATCATTACCACCTTCCCGCAAATGACAAGATCAGTCTCACGTTGTCACGACCGCCTGCGGGCTCCGCAACGGTGACCGGTGCGCCAACAGCCAATCCTCCACACGACATCCCCTTCGACATCCCCGGCTACCGATGCATGTTGGGGTTCACGTTGCCCGTTCAGAATAGTGCAACGATATGAGTCACGATGCGATCATTATTGCCGGCGCCCGTGAGCACAACCTTCAGAATATCACAGTTCGGATTCCCCGGAACAGCCTGACGGTGATCACGGGGTTGAGCGGATCGGGTAAGTCTTCGCTCGCCTTTGATACCCTTTTTGCGGAGGGGCAACGGCGTTATGTGGAAAGTCTGTCCGCCTATGTCCGTCAGTTTCTCGATCAGATGCAGAAGCCGGATGTGGATTATGTCGAGGGTCTTTCGCCGGCCATATCAATCGAGCAGAGGACGGCCGGATCCAACCCCCGATCCATTGTGGCGACGACCACGGAGATCCATGATTATCTTCGCCTGCTCTACGCCAATGTCGGTCACGCTCATTGTCCGCAGTGCGGGAAACCCGTCGCGGGGCAGTCCGCCGAGGTGATTGTCGAGCAACTTCTGAGCCACCCGCCTCAGACCAAGGTTGTGCTTCTCGCGCCACTGCTCCGAGGCAAGAAGGGCGTTCACGAGGCCGTTTTCGACAAGATTCGCAGGCAGGGCTTTGTCCGGGTTCGCGTGGATGGCGAACTGGTTGAACTCGACAAGGTTCCGATCCTGGACAAGAAGAGGGCGCACACCATCGAGGTGGTTGTCGACCGGTTGGTGCTGACCCCGACGATCCGTTCGCGGCTGAATGATTCGGTCGAGTTGGCCATGAAGGAGGGGGATGGGGTGTTGATCGCGTTGACGCAGGGGGCGCAGGAAACCGACTGGATCGAGCGGTTGTACTCCGAAAAGTTCGCCTGTCCGGACTGCGCGTTGAGTTTCGAGAAACTGACCGCGAGACATTTTTCATTCAACAGCCCCTATGGCGCCTGTCCTGACTGTGCCGGGTTGGGTACGAAACTGACCTTCGATGAGGGACTGGTGGTGCCCAAACCGGAACTTTCCATTGAAGCGGGGGCGATCCAGGCCTGGCGGCGCGGGGGGCGCAGGTTGATCCTCTATTACAAGGGGTTGTTGAGAGCTGTGGCCAAACAGTGCGAGTTCAGTCTGGATACGCCGTACAAGGATCTTTCGCTGGAAATCCGCCGTCTTCTGATGAACGGATCCGGGGAGAAGGAGATGACCTTCGGTTACTGGCGGGGCGGTTCCTTCAAGCGCTACGAGAAGCCCTTTGAGGGAGTGCTGCCGAACCTGGCGCGCCGGTACGAGGAAACCGACAGTGATTTTACCCGGCAGCGGTTGCGGGATTACATGAGCAAGCAGTGCTGTCCAACCTGCAAGGGCGCCCGGTTGCGGCCGGAGATTCTCGCGTGCAGGGTGGGGGACCAGTCCATAGTCGATCTGACGCGCCTTTCGGTGCGTCACGCGTTATCATTTCTCAAGGGATTGGTTCTCTCGGAACAGGAGTCCAAGATCGCCCATGATGTGGTCAAGGAGATTTTGGAGCGCCTGCAATTCCTGGCCGATGTGGGGTTGGATTACTTGACGCTGGATCGGGAAAGCGGATCGCTGTCCGGTGGCGAAGCCCAGCGCATTCGTCTGGCAACCCAGATCGGATCCCGGTTGGTGGGTGTGCTCTATGTGCTGGATGAACCCAGTATCGGGCTGCATCATCGCGACAATGAACGCCTCATCAATACCCTCAGGCAATTGCGCGACCTGGGTAATACGGTCGTGGTGGTCGAACATGATGAGGAAACGATCCGGGCAGCGGACTATGTTATTGATTTGGGTCCCGGGGCGGGCCGACATGGCGGGCAGGTGACACACGAGGGCACGGTGGCGGAACTCCTGGCGAATCCCCAGTCGCTGACAGCCCGCTACCTGAACGGGGAACTGACCATCGCTGTGCCACCGGTTCGAAAGGATCCCGGCGCGGACTGGCTTCAGTTGATGGGATGCACCGAAAACAACCTGAAGAATGTGAATGTCAAGATTCCGCTGGGTTTGTTTGTCTGTGTTACCGGGGTGTCAGGGAGTGGCAAGAGCACGCTGGTCGATGACATACTCAGGCGGGCCTTGGTCCGCAAAATTTATGGATCACGGGAGATTCCCGGAGCGCATCGGCGCCTGCTCGGGGCGGAAAAATTGGACAAGGTGATCGTGATTGACCAGTCCCCGATCGGGCGCACTCCCCGGAGCAATCCCTCGACCTATACGGGGGCCTTCGCCCCGATCCGGGATCTGTTTGCCGCACTGCCGATGTCGAAACTGCGCGGTTACGGTCCGGGTCGGTTCAGTTTCAACGTCAAGGGCGGTCGGTGCGAGAAGTGCAAGGGCGATGGGATCATCCGTCTTGAGATGCACTTTCTCCCGGATGTCTACGTTCCTTGTGAAGTGTGCCGGGGGTTGCGGTATAACAAGGAAACCCTGGAGGTTCGTTACGGCGGAAAGAACATTGCCGAAGTGCTCGCCCTGACTATTGATGAAGCGCTTGATTTCTTCAAAAACATCCCGTCCATCGAACGCAAGGTGCGAACGTTGTCAGAGGTGGGGCTCGGGTATATTCAGCTGGGTCAGGCCGCCACGACGCTCTCGGGAGGGGAAGCCCAGCGGATGAAACTGGCATCCGAACTGAGTCGCCAGGCTACCGGAAAGACATTATATCTATTGGATGAACCCACGACCGGGCTGCATTTCGCCGATGTGGAGAGGCTTTTGCATGTGCTGGAACGGTTGCGTGATGGCGGGAACACCGTTCTGGTGATAGAACATAATCTGGACGTGATAAAACGGTGCGATTACATTATCGACATGGGGCCGGAAGGGGGCGATGACGGCGGAGAGGTGCTGATTGAGGGCACTCCGGAAAAAGTGTCGCTGTGCAAGGCCTCCCATACGGGACGTGCATTACGGAAACATGTCATATGAACGGAGTCAGACAACTTTTAATGGCGGGATGGCTTTGTGGACTGGCCTCCTTAACCGATGCAGCCCTCGAGTCAACCGTCACCCCCCTGGTTGCGGCGCGCGCGGCCCTGGAAGACGGCCTGTATGATCTGGCCCGGAAGCAGGCCGAGGATCTGTTGCGCACGAACGGCGCACCCGGCGTATCGCGGGGCGATGCCACGGTGTTGTTGGTTCGCGCCCTGTACGGACAGCACCGCTTCAGGGAGATGCTCCAGACGATGGATGCGACGGCGCCCGGGCTGCCGACATCCGAGGCGGGCGCCCTGGTGTACTGGCATGCCGTGGCCCAGTTTGAATCGGGAAAAGCGAAGGCCGCCTTGTCGGAAATATCCGGATTCGGGACGCGCTTCCATGGAAGTCCACTTCTGTCCCGTGCCTCGCGGTTGGAAGCCTGGTGCAATCTGCGGGAGAATCGACGCAGCGAGGCCCTCGAACTGTTCGAACAGGTTGACCGGCAGTTTGGCGCCACGGATGAAGGGGCGGCGAATTTACTGGATTGGGGCCAGGCCCTGTTGAGTTCCGGGGATGCGCCCGCCGCCCGGATTGTTTTTGAGAAACTGATCAGGCGCACGCCGTCCTTGCCTGCTGTCCAGGAGGGGAAATTATGGCTTGCGAAAGCCCTGGTGGCCGAGGGAATGATCGATGCCGCCTGGAATCAGTTGACGCAGATCGCCAATGACCAGACGGTGCGCGTGGATCGGCGATCCGTGGCCTGGATGACCTTGAGCGAAGTGAACGCCGTTCAGAGCAATATGGAATCGGCGGTCTCGGCGGCGTCAAAAAGTGTAGATCTGGCGCCGACTGCCTATCTGAAAAGCAGGGGGCGCGCCCTCTGGGGACGCTGGCTGTTACGAACGGGCAAGATTGTTGAAGGCGCGGAGATGTTGCGCCCGGTGATCGCGGAATTGACGGAGGATCCGATATCCGGCGAACTCCAATTGGAACTGGCGGCGACCTATGCCGACCAGAAACAACCTGAAAAAGCCGCCGAGGAGTATCAATACTATCTTGAAACGTTTTCCGATCCCGCCGGGCGTCTGCAGGCGTTCACCGGGCGGGGACTGGCCTTGTGGTCGTTGCTGCGCTATGCGGAGGCATCCGCCATGTTTGAGAAGGCGGCAGGGGTAACCACGGATCGCGCCAAGCGTGAGGAACTTCTGGTGAAGTCCGCCGATTCACTCTATGCGAATTCCCAGTATAAACTGGCGTTGTCCGCCTATGAACGCATTGTCTCCGAGTACAGTGCTACGGTGCTCACGCCCCAGGTACTGTTTCAGTGCGCGGACTGCCTGGCCCGGCAATCCCTGTGGACGGAGGCGGAGGCGCGTTTCAGGGAAGTGGTGAGGCGGTATCCTGATCATCGGCTGGCCGAGCACTCCCTCATGCGCATTGCGGAAATGAAGGATGAGCAGGGGGCCGCCTTTATTCATGCGGCCTTGGCGGCGTATGCCGATGTCATGAACGTGTATCCCGCGGGTTCCCTGTTTCCCGAAGCGCTGCAGCGCCACGGATTGGCCGCCTACCAGATCGGCGAGATTGACATGGCGCTCAAGGATTTTACTCGGGTCGTGAATGAGTATCCCAAAAGCCGCGTGGCGCCTCAGGCCTACTTCATGCGGGGGTGGGCACTCTATATGCGGGGACAGGAGGAGGAGTCGCTCAAGGTCTGCAAGTCTTTTGTTGAGCGTTATCCTGACAGCGG
>CAYHEL010000190.1:0-5181 GCA_964355415.1 uncultured Verrucomicrobiota bacterium
CCGGCGGTTTTGGCCTGGGCCAGCATCGCTGCGGCAAGTTCGGTCTCGGTACCGCTATAGATCCCGTCCTTGACTTCGGGCGTTTTGCTGTCACGCGCGGCGGGAACGAAGTAACTGAGGAAAATGCGGCCATCGGCGGCGATCGGCGCGGCGGCCCCTGAACCCGAGCGCCGCGACGACGCGTCCTTCCAACCGCTCATGAAGCGGGTGATCGAACCCGGGCCCTGGCCGATGTCGATTTCTTCACATCTCCACGTCATGCGCAGACCGCTGAGGTCATTGATGGTGGCGACGCCGGTCCACTGCGCCGAACAACCGCCGGCCTGGGGACCTTGGGCCGCAGGCCACGATTTGTCCTTGGCCACGGCATTGCCCTTGGCCAGATCCGCCTCGCCGACCATCCGTCCCGACACCGTGCCCTTCACCCCGGCGATCTCCGCGCTGCCGCTGATGATCCCGTCTTTGACTGCGGCGTCGACGGTGACCTGCACCGGCGGGACGGGGTCGAGCGAGGTGCTTGACACCGACCGGCTGTTGTTGCGTCGGAATGTCCCGGTCAGTTTCCCGTCCTTGAGTTCGAGCCAACCGCCAGGTTCGCGCAGGCCGACGCCGTCATCCATGCGCATGCGACCGCCACGGATGCCGCCCATATAGATCCAGGTCTCGTAACGCTTGGGGGCGCCCTTGACCGAGAAGTCGAGGGTCACCAGCGCATAGTCACCGGTCGGCACGGTGACCGTGCAGTCGGCGATCACCCCGGCCGTCGGCGTGGTCGGCGGCGCTTCGGCGGCGTGCAGGTTTCCAGAGAACAACGCAGTTATGAGGAGAAGACTCCAGACGATACGACTCCGGTTAAACATGGGGATACGTGCGAATTGCATGGTCATTGATCCTTGTTGTTGAGTTGCAATTAAACAAGCCGCGCATGATAATTCTCCCCAGGTTGACAGTCAAGCAACAGTCAAATATGTGCAACCGAGTAGCAGGATGGGTGGTCAGGACGTTAAGGCATCATGTTGATAAAGTGGTGGTGCGCGATCCACAGCGCAACAAATCCATTACGCAGGCTTCCCCGGTGTCCCATGCGCGACTCATCCACCGCCAGGAACCGGTGCCTGATAATTGGTCTGATCACCGAAACGAACCTGTTCTACTCACCAGGACCATCGGGTCACCGTATGAGGGATGCACCATCGAGTCACTCAAGTGGATCATTGATCTCATGGCCGGGCTGGGGTAGACTATGAAGATTGGCAATTGGGTATGATAACTCTGAAACACAGAATTTTGTTGCTTATCCTCGCGGTCTATGTTGGCACCGGGATCACGGCCTATTTCGCCGCTCATCAGGTGGTTCACCGCCAGATGGACAGCCTGGGCGCCGGGTATGTGGGCAAATACGCCATGGCCAACAAAGCCCTGATTCAGGAACCGTTGACGCGCGAAATCGCCCTGGCCATTCAACTCTCGCAATCCGCCGCCATTCAGAAATGGGTCACCCGCGAATCGGATCCCGCTTTGCGCAAAATGGCCATGGACGAACTGGAAACCTACCGGTTGCGCCTCCGCGATAAAAGTTGGTTCCTGGTGGTTGACTCGAGTCTGAACTATTACGCCAACGACAGTCAAAACAAGTACGCCGGCCGTGAACGGATCTATTCACTCTCCTCAACCAATGTCCAGGACGCCTGGTATTTCGCCACCCTCGGCAGCGTCACCCATTATGCCCTCAACGTCAACTACGACCGTGGACTCGATGTGCGCAAGGTGTGGATCAACGTGGTGATCAGAAGCCTCGATGGAAAGCCCATCGGCATGGCGGGAACAGGGCTGGACTTGACCGATTTTATCAAGGCCTTCGTGGATCGATCCGAACCGGGAGTGACGCATATTCTGCTCGACGAGCGGCTGGCGATCCAAGCGCACCGGGATCGATCCCTGATCAACGAACAGAGCGTCGCAACCCCCGATGCAAAACGATCCACCATCGCCCGCATCCTCCAGCGCACGGAGGATCGGGTTCTTCTGAACAAAGCGCTGGATAATCTCATGAATGGAAGTCCATCCGAGACTCTCAAGGTGGCCATCAACGGGCGGGAGCAACTGCTGGGAGTCGTCTATATCCCCGACTTGAAGTGGTATGAATTGACCCTGCTCGACTTCAACCATACCCTTGGTCGCTCTCTGTTTATCCCGCTTTTCATCCTGATCATGCTTGTCGCCGTTGTCCTGATGGGGATCTCGTTTTGGATTCTCAACAGTTTGGATGAAACAAACCGCGCCTTGAAAAACACCATCGACCAACTCAATGAAGCCCATTCCAAGGTGAAGATGCTCGCCGGCATGCTTCCCGTCTGTTGCTCCTGCAATAAGATTCGCGACGAGAAGGATAACTGGCAAACCCTTGAGACCTATGTCAAGAGTCACACGGACTCCGAGTTCACACATGGAATCTGCCCGGAGTGCCTGCTCAAACTGTACCCTGAATACGCCCATAAACTAGGCGGGAAATAACGGCATGATCATCCGTATCACCGACCCGCTGGATTCAACCGCCTCGTTCTCCGAAACCTTCCTAGAAAACAGGTATGATGTCATCTCCCGTTCGGGCCTGCATTCCACCGAAATTCAGCTCATCAGGGCTCTGCCCCTCCTCGCCTCTCCCGCAACTCTGCTGATCCTCGGAAACAGGACGGGTGTTCTGGGGATGATCGCCAGTCGCGTCATTCAGGGATTGGCCGTGACAACCTCCTCGATGGATGTCTTCCACCATCACGCCATTGAACGCAACCTGGCGCGCAACCCCTTCACCTCGGTTGCCTCCCGCTGTGAGTCGGACATTCCCGAGCGTGACCACTTTGATGCCATCTGCCTCCAGATATCCAAGGGATCCATGGCCGATGAATTGATTCTCGATCAACTCCAGCAGGCCCAACTGGCTTTGAAGAAGGGCGGTCACTTGCTCGTCGCCGCCGAGGAAGACATCCCCTGGCTCATGGATCACATGAAGCAACGGCTGGGCCACTGTTCCCTCCGCGACCGCCATGAAGGATCATCCCTGATCATCAGTCAGAAGAAAAAGGATCTGAAAAAAATCAAGGACTACCGGGCCGAATTTACCATGACCGTGCCGAACGGCCTGGGGGTCAAACTCATGACCCGTCCTGGAGTATTTGCCCATCGCCGCGTGGATGAGGGCGCCCAGGCGCTGGCCGAAGTCGCCGTGACCAAACCCGGCGACATCATCCTGGACATGGGGTGCGGGTGTGGAAGCATAGGTCTCTCGCTCGCGGTGAACCAGCCGACCGCAGAGGTGGTCTTTCTGGATTCTCACGCACGGGCGACTTCCGTCACGGAAGCGAATTGCCAGGCGAATCATCTGGCCCGCTATCAGGTGCGATTGGGCGATCAAGGGGTCCCCGAGGAGTCGCGGTTCTCGCTGTTTGTCGGCAATCCCCCCTATTACTCCAACGACCGGATATCCGACCTATTTATCCAAACCGCCCATCACTGTCTGAAACCCGGCGGTCGGGCCTATCTCGTGGCCAAAAAGGCGGAACACAACACGACTCAGATGAAAGCACTCTTTGGCAACGCTGACATGATACGCCGCCGCGGTTATGAAATTTCCAGATCGGTAAAAACGTGATAGGACGGTCTGAAACGTTTCAGATTGCCATTTTAGACCACCCTGACCAGGCAATAGTTCTTTTTCCCGGCGCGCATCACCAGGACGCGACCCTCTATCAGCATATCGCCGGAGATTTTCCCGGCGCCATCCGTGACACGGATATTATTCACGTAGAAGCCGCCCTCCGTGACCAACCGGCGGGCCTCACCCTTGCTTTTGCATAGTCCGGCGGCCAGCGCCACATCCAGAAAACCGGCGTTACTGACTGACGCCAAGGGGAGTTCCTTCGATGGCACATTGGCAAACACCTTGATCAGGTCATCGGCCTTCATGCCATCCATCGATCCGCCGAATAATACCTCGCTGGCACGCTGGGCAATCGATAACCCGGCGGGGCCGTGGATGGTGCGGGTCAAGTCTTCCGCCAATGTCTTTTGAGCCAGTCGCTTCTCGGGAGCCAACGCCATCTCCCTGGCAATCTCATCAATCTGTTCCATTGGCAGGAACGTGAAAATCTTCAGGAAACGGATGACGTCCGCATCGTCCGTGCGGATGAAAAATTGGTAGAAGTCGTAGTACGACGTGAGGTTGTGGTCAAGGTAGATGGCGTTGCCCGCCGATTTCCCGAACTTCTGCCCGCCGCTGTCGCAGATGATCGGGAAGGTCATCCCGAAGGCTTCCCCACCCCGCAGTTTGCGGATCAGGTCAACGCCAGCCGTAATGTTCCCCCACTGGTCCGAGCCCCCGATCTGAATCTTGCAGCCTTCCGCATCCCACAGGTGAAGGAAGTCATAAGCCTGGATCAACTGGTAACTGAATTCGCAATAACTCATGCCTGCTTCGCTCTCCATGCGGGCCCGCACACTCTCTTTGCCCAGCATGGTTCCCATGCGGAAATGTTTCCCGACATCGCGCAGGAATTCAATGTAGCTGAATTTTCCGATCCAGTCGCTGTTGTTGACGATCTTCGCCGGGGCCGTCCGGCTGTCGAAATCCAGAAAACGCGACAGGTTCTCCTTCACGCCTTCGAGATTACGGGCGACATCGTCGGCGGAGAGCAGATTCCGCTCGCTGGATTTTCCGGAGGGATCCCCGATCATGCCGGTGGCCCCGCCCGCAAGGGCAATCACCTTGTACCCCGCTCGCTGAAAATGGGCCAACCCCATGATGGTCACAAAGTTGCCGACTTGCAGACTGTTGGACGTCGGGTCGAACCCGGCGTAAACGGCGGTGGGCGCCCCGACCAGTTTCAGAATATCCGGACTGGTCACATGATCGAACAGTCCGCGTTCCTTAAGTGTCTCGATGACATGAGCCATATTCTATCTCCATCAAAAAAACGAGGCGCCCCGTTGGTTGTCCGGTGCGCCTCGTCACGTTACAACTCTGACAGGGGGATTACTTGTCTCTGCCGCCGGATCGGTCTCCGGGATGCCATTCTTCGTCCTTGGCGCCGAATGCGGCGTCAAAGGCTCCGGCCAGATCCACGAGATCCTCGCCCGGGCGCAGCCCTTCGAGCATCTCGTCTTTCACGACAAATTCCTCATCCG
>CAYHEL010000191.1:0-5179 GCA_964355415.1 uncultured Verrucomicrobiota bacterium
AGCCGCCCGGTCGGGGTTCACTCTGCTCGAGACCCTCGTGGCGCTCGCCATTCTCGGCGTGATGGTGGGCGTCCTGGTTCGGGTTCACCTGCAAACCCTCAGGGCGGATGATTTTTCCCGTTTGCGCGGGAAAGCGGTTTGGGAAGCCGAAACGATCCTGACGGGTTCCCTTCTGGGGGGGGCGCCGCAATCCCTGATGGATGAAGCGCGGAAGCAGGGGTGGAAGGTGAGTGCGTCCGACGTTGCCGGGCCCGAAGCGCCGGGGTTCATGGAATGGCGGGTGTCCGATTCCAATTCCAGCGCGCCGGTCGTGGTGATGATGTTGCGGAAATCGGAGGCGGCAGGCCAAACCCATAGTCATAAGAGGGATCAATGAAGGACAAACTGATTACACTTCGGGAACGGCTTCGTGAGACCGGTGGCGTCGCGGTGGCCTTTTCCGGCGGCGTGGACAGCACATTCCTGGCCGCCGTGGCCGTGCAGGAACTGGGCGTCCGTGCCATGGCGGTGACGGCGCTGTCGCCAACCTATCCCGAATGGGAACAGCAGGAGGCCGTAGCCTTGGCAATCCGTCTGGGCATCCGGCATATCCTGATTTCAACTCATGAACTGGATGATCCTTCTTTTGCGAAGAATCCGCCGGATCGGTGTTACTTCTGCAAAAAGGAACTGGTTCACTTCGTGCGCGGGGTGGCGGAGCGGGAAGGCCTCGCGTTCATTGCCGATGGCACCACGGTGGATGATCTGGGGGATCACCGGCCGGGCCGCCGGGCGGCCGCCGAAGGAGGCGTCATCAGCCCGTTGCTGGAGGCGGGACTGACCAAGGCCGAGGTGCGGGCGTTGTCGCGCGAAATGGGGTTGCCCACGGCCGATAAACCGTCCCTGGCCTGCCTGGCCTCGCGGATTCCCTATGGCACGGCCATTACGGCCGAAAAACTCAAGGCGATTGACCAGGTCGAGAATGTCCTGTGGAAACTCGGGTTCAAGCAGTTGAGGGTTCGGCATCATGGCGATATTGCCCGCATCGAGGTTGAACCCGCCGAGTTGCCGCGTCTGTGTGATCCCGCCACTCGTGCCGCCGTGTTGACGGCCGCCAAGGCCGTCGGCTTCCGGTACGTTGCCGCCGACTTGCAGGGGTACCGGACAGGGAGCATGAACGAAGCCCTTCCCGCGCCGGTTGCACCCGATAACTCTTAACTGGTGTTGTTTTTCGAGTTGTGATAGAACCCCCCGTTCATATCCGGATGGGAGACGGGCGCCAGATAAGGTAGAAGGTGTTGAGACAACATGGAGATGAAACCCGAAATAACGGCAGCAAACAACCCCTCAGCGCCCCGCCTGGGAACGCTGATCGAGGCGCGCAACATCGAGCGCGTTTACGGGGTTGGTTCGTCCGCCGTTTATGCCCTTCGGGATGTCACGCTGGGTATCAACCGGGGCGAGTACATCTCGCTGATGGGGCCCTCCGGTTCAGGCAAGACGACGTTCTTTAACATCATTGGCGCACTGGATTTTCCGACCGGTGGAACCATCACCCTCGGGGGGCACGACCTGCGCGGCCTGGTTCCAGCCCAACTGGCCTATCTGCGTTGCGTCAACGTCGGTTACATCTTTCAGAACTACAACCTGATCGAGGTCGTCAGCGCGTTGCGCAATGTCATGCTTCCGATGCGATTCCTCGGTCTCGGCGAAAAGGAGGCGGAAACGAAGGCGGCGGCCCTGCTGGAGACTGTCGGGCTTGGGCAGCGGATGAATCACCTGCCCGGTGAACTGTCCGGCGGCCAGCAGCAACGCGTGGCCATCGCCCGTTCCATGGCAAACGACCCGAGTCTGTTATTGGCCGACGAGCCGACCGGCAATCTGGATTCAAAGACCGGCATGCAGATTGTCGGACTGTTGAGTCGTCTCAGCAAGGAGCGCGGGGTGACCGTGGTGTCGGCGACACATGACCACCGGATGCTGGCGGTGTCCGACCGGGTGGTCTATCTTCGGGACGGCCGGGTGGAGCGAATTGTGGAAAGGAAGGATCTCCAGATTGACGTGGGATCAATCCATTGACGCATGAGAACATTCCTGACCATCTTATTGGGCGTTGTGCTGATCGCGGTGATCGTGCCGCTGGCCCAATTCATGACGATCTCCATATCGCAGACCGACATGGAGACCGCCACACCTGCAGGCTGGGTGTTCGGACTGGTGTTCAGCCTGATCCTCGCCATGGCGGCGATCCGCGCGATTTCGCGGTACCAACTGGTCAGCCGCCAGTCGGTGGTCATCCTGTTCTGTATGCTTTCCATCGCGGTGCCGGTCATGAACCTGGGCCTGGTTCGTCCGTTGTTCCTGGCCCTGTACGCCGTCCAGAAAAACTTTGTACTCTACGGCTCGAATACCTACCGGACGGCGTATGAAAATGAGTCCTCCGTCTGGTATCCCCTGATCCCGACCCCCAACGGTCTGGCCTGGAACAAAGCAAACCGTCTTCTGCAGTTGTTGCGTGACGAAGGCGTGGTGAAGAGCCGGGAAGGCGCCCGGCGCACCCTGATGTCCGGACTGGCCGTCGAGGCCCGTAACCGTGCGGAGGGGCGGACCGAGCGGATGGCGGCGTTCAAGGCCCTGGCGGAGAAGTTGGGGCCTGACGAGGCGGATTCGGTTCTCGGGGGGCTGGCCGCAGACAAAGCGCTGGCGGGGGCGGCGGAGAGTCTGGGGATCGTTTCAACGCTTGAGGAAAGGGCGCGCGCCCTGCATGCGGTCAGCCAACAGGCGGCGGGAGTGTTGATCGAGGCCCTTCGCGGCGTGGACGAACTCGACCTGTATCATGTGCCGGCGATTCGCAAGCGTTTTGATCGCAGCACGATCCGTCGTATTGACGTGGATTTCGAGCGGATGAAAGCGGTTGACCCTGCTGGCGTCGCAGGCCTGCAGATGCGGGCGCAGGCTTATGAAAGCCGAATCGGGGACTGGCGCGCCACCCTCTCGGCGCTGGGCAATACGGATTACAACCGGGTTCGATCCGCGCGGGCCGCCGCGTATGCGGAGTCGTTTGCCTCGGCGTCTCCCGACGTGCTGGCCCGGGTGCGCACCAGTTTCATCTACCGGTCAACCGGTCGCGAACGGTTTGCGGTCATGGGGCAGGATGGCCGGGCCGGGGCTCCGAACGAAAACCTGCTTGGTTTCGATCAAAGCCTGTGGAGTGATGCGGTTCTGGCGAAACAGGTGGAGAGCCTGTCGATTTGGGGCCGGGCGCGCCTGGCGCCGGCCGGGATGCCATGGGGACTTTGGATGCGGCCCCTCGGCTCCTGGTTCCTGCTGATTCTGTGCCTCTTCCTGTTTCTCATGTGTCTTGCCGAATGGTTGCGGCGCAAGTGGGTTGACCGTGAGAATCTGGCGTTCCCTCTCGTGGAGATCGCCGACACCATCATCCGGCACGACTATGTCCTGGAGAGCGCGGAGAATGTGCGCGACCCCGCGCGGCGCAAGCGCGCCTTCCACCCCTTGTTCTGGGTCGGGTGTTCGGTGTCGCTCCTGATTGTCGGGGTCGAGGTGCTCGGGCACTACCGCATTCTCGATGATATCAGTGTCCTGGGCTATGATGTCTCCAAGAATGTCTTTACCGACGGCGAATGGAAAGAACTGGATCACATGGTGTTCATTCTCTCGCCGATAACGGTGGGGTTGCTCTACCTGGTTAGCCTGGAGGTGAGTCTGTCCATCTGGGCGATCTTCATCCTCTTTAAGGTTTCGTTCTGGCTGATCAAACTGGGCAACCCCGAGATCATCGACGGGGTGTTCACGGGATACGGCGGCGGGCGCCTTTTCCCGTTTTCCATGGAGCAACTGCTGGGTGCGGCGTTCTGCCATGCTCTCATTCTACTCTTCAAGGCCTGGCAGTCATCCCGCGAGGCGGGACTCCATGACGGGGTTCTGGACAACGCCTATGTGACGCCCCGGTGGAATCGGATCGGCCTGATCGTTTTCCCGTGCGTGAGTCTTCTGTTGCTGTGGAACCTGGGTGTCGCGAATCTGCCGTTTCTGCTGCTGGTGTCCGCTGTTCTCATGGCGCTGACCATAGCCGGCGCCCGGTTGCGCGCCGAGACGGGTTTGCCGTCCCCGTGTTACACCTATGACTTCGGCAAGTTGCCCATGGTTCTGGGTTTGACCGGGTTCACCGGCGCAAAGGTCTATACGGCGTTTGTGACCTTCACCTTCTTGCCGTTGACGCTGCTTTTCCGCACCCTGCCGCAGCAGTTGGAGAACATCGAACTGGCCCGTCGCAACAACGTCCGATTCCGGACGGTGGCCGTGGCGACCCTGGTGGCCTTTGTGGCGGCGGCGCTGATCGGCATGGTGAGTTTTCTGATTCTATCCTACGCCCAGGGAGGGTCGGTGGCCGGATCCGGAACGACGGATGGCCTCACCACGGACGCCGCCGTGAGTTACCCGCTGTGGAACGCGCACTTCCTGGGAGAAGGGGGGTTGGAGAAGTTTATCCACGCCCATCCGATCCGGTTGTGGTTCATCGTGGTTGGGTTTACCCTGTTCGGCGGTTTCGTCTGGTTGCGTAACCGGTTCATGAACTTTCCGTTTCATCCGCTGGGTTACCTGCTCCTGTTGTTCAGCACCCAGTTTTCGGCCGTCTCGCCTTACTACAAGGGGTTGGGATCCAAACTGGATTTGACGGAGACCTCCTGGATTTGGGGAAGCGCTCTCGTGGCCTGGGGACTCAAGAAACTCATTGTGAAATACGGGGGTATGAATGCCTATAAGCAGAGCAAGCCGTTCTTTATCGGTTTGGTGGCCGGGGCGGTAATGGTGTTGTTTGTGGTTAACATGGTTGATCTGGCGGCGTCGCTGGCGGCCTGCCGTCCGGGCATAACAACCGGTTCGTTCCTGAAAATATTCACGGGCGTTTCCCCCTATACGCCCAGGGTGTACTGATGATGAAATGGCTCATAACCGCTGTCGTGGCCGCCCTGATGGCCGGCTCCGCGACCGCCGGGCGAAACGATGAAATCGTGGCGCGGATGGAGGTGGCGCGGAAGCGCGCCCTCGACGGACTGACCTGTCTGTCGCCGTCGGCCCTGGCCGCCCTGACCAACCGGGTGTCGGAGGCCGCGATCAGGATCCGGATGGAGGAGATTCTGGCGCTGGACTCCCTGTCGCCGGGCGAACGGAAGAACGA
>CAYHEL010000192.1:0-5146 GCA_964355415.1 uncultured Verrucomicrobiota bacterium
AGGATCGCGCCACCGCCCAGACCCGTCTGGAACACAATCACGATCTGATCCGCAGCAAACGCGACCGGATCGGGGAACTCCACAACCTGGCGGAACGCGACCGGCGGGACCGTGTTCTCGCGACCTCCCAGGCCGAGCAGCAGCGCCACACCCTTTCCGAACTCCAGCAGGCCCTCGTCAAAACGGTGGCCGAACGGGATGGATCCGAAAAAGAATGGATCCGGAAAAACTCGGAATTGACAACCCACGAGACCCAGACTGAAAACGCCCGCAAAGAAATCCAGTCGCTCCGGTCGAGCACCATGGCGCTTGACCATACCATCGCCCAACTTCAAAACCAACTCAGCCAACTTGAGGCGCGGCAACAGGCCGTCATTGTCCAACGTGAACGCATGGCCGCTGAGCATGCCCAGATTGCCCGCGGCGCCACGGAGACGGAAACCCAACTCGGCCAAATCGCCGACCACCTGGGTTCATTGCAGCAGGAACTCGAAATCCGTGACGGGCGTCTGGAGGAACTCCAGTCGCAGCGCCACGAAAAGACCATTGAAATCGAGGCGCTCCGCAAGGAATGCAGCGACCTGCATGCCCACTTGGCGGTCAAGAAGGCCCAGATCGAAATCCTTGAGGCTGACGAACAAGCCGCCAAGGATTTCCCCGAAGGCGCCCGACTGGTCATGGACGGCGCCAATCCACTGGGAATCAACGCCAAGACGGTGCTGGGCGCCCTGGCCAGCCACATTCAGACCAATCCCGAATACCGCACCGCCCTGGAGTCCATCCTCCGTGCCTGGCTTGATGCGGTTGTCATCGCCGATGTGCCGGAGGCCCTGGCGATCCTGAAGAAACTGCAATCACAAAAAGCCGGCGCCGCACGCCTGCTTGCCGCCGATGCCTCCGCCGATGCCGTGCCTGCCATTCCACAACCCGCAGGGGCGCGTCGGTTGTTCGACCTGATCACCTGCACCTCCTTCGCCCGACCGGCCGTGGAACGATTCCTGGCCAATGTCTTCGTTGTGGGCTCGGCCGACAACATTCCCGCTCCGGTGCCCGAGGGCGCCGCCATCGTCACCCTCGACGGCATTGTTGCCCGGGCGAATGGCGCTTTTGAATACTGGAGCACCGACGCCAGGGCCAGTAATCCCCTGACCCGACGCCACCAACTCTCTGATCTCCACGAGGGACTGGATGGCATCGATGAGGGTCTGTCCCGGCGGAATCATGCCGTCGCCACACTGGCTACCGAGTTGACTGAGCTGAATCGGGCCATCACCGAAGCCACCACCCTCCTCACCGAACAACGTCGCGCCGTCGCCTTGAAGGAAGGCGAATTTCAAATCGTTTCCAACGACGCCCGCCAGGCGAAGCAAAAACTCGAGGTCATGACGTTTGAACTCGGGAAACTCCGGGAACAGTCCGGCAGTGATGATGAACGACAGGATCTCAGCCGCCGCATCGGCGAGGGTCGCACCCGGCAAGCCGAGGCGCTGACCCGACTGGACACCCTCACTCATTCCCTTCAGGACATGGAAGGGAGACGGGCGGCCCTCCAGGCCAGCGCCACCGAGGCGCGCCTTCTCGTCTCCGAGGTACGGCAGAAGGCCGAGCACATGGAATCGCAAATCGGCCCGATCCAACATCGCCTCACCGAACTCGATGCCGTTGTCAAATCACGGTCTGAGGGCCTGATCCAGTACGAGAAGACCATCGAACAACTGACCCGCGCCACGACCGAAGCCGAAGGCCAACTCTCCGCCCTTCAGGCAAATGCCGCCACCCTTGCCGAAAAACTGGAACGACTCAAACACCAGCGTATTGGCAAGGTGAACGAATTAACCCGTCTGGAATCCGACCTTGCCTCCAAACGCAAGACCATGGATGAAATCCGCGAGCAACGCTCCAAACTGGAGGTCAACAACGCCGAACATAAGATGCGACGGCAGAACCTCGCTGATCGCGTCACCACCGAATGGGGGCTCACCCTTGATGAGATCATCCATACCCCCGCTCCTGAAGTGGAAGGGCAAGCCGCCGACACCACACTGAATTACGAGCAACTGATCACCGAGGCGCGCGCCAAGATTGAGGCCATGGGCCCGGTCAACCTGGTGGCCATCGAGGAATATCAGGAACTGGAAGAACGCTACGCCTTCCTGACCGGCCAGCAACAGGATCTGATCAACGCCAAGAATCAACTCATGGAAATGATCAAGAAAATCAATGTCACGACCTCGGAGCTCTTCACCGCCACCTTCGCGAAGATTAACGAGAATTTCCAGATTATGTTCGAACGGTTGTTCAACGGCGGGTCGGCGAAACTGGTCATGGTGACCGAGGACGACGTGCTTGAAAGCGGAATCGACATCATTGCCCGCCCTCCGGGAAAACGCCTGCAAAGCGTCTCACTCCTATCGGGCGGCGAGCGCACCATGACAGCCGTGGCGCTCCTGTTTTCCATCTATTTGATCAAACCCAGCCCATTCTGTCTTTTGGACGAACTGGACGCCGCCCTGGATGAGTCGAATATCGGCCGCTTTGTCAATGTTCTGGCCGACTTTCTCAAACAGTCCCAATTCATTGTCATCACGCATAACCGGCGAACCATCGCCGCCGCTGACGTGATTTACGGCGTAACCATGCAGGAAAGCGGCATCTCCCGGACAGTCTCGATGAAGTTTTCGGAATATGAGCAGAGCAAGGAAATGCAGGCCAACAGCCGGAAAATCGTGATTCCGGTGAAATAACAAGTCATGACCCTCCCCGCAGAAGTCGCGCCGTCTGTTCTCCTGGAAACCGCCGTTAAAGCCGCGCGCACCGCCGGTCTTCATGCCCTGAATAACCGTCATCGAAAATCGGAAACGGTTCTGGCGGCCGCGCACGACGTAAAGCTGAAACTCGATCTGGAATGCCAAGCCATCGCCGAAGGGATTGTGCGAGAGGCTTTTCCCCGGCACGCGATTCTGTCTGAGGAAAGCGCCGACAAGGGACAACCTGCCTGCAACCCTCACGACTCCCCTTTCATGTGGATCATTGATCCCCTTGACGGCACCGTCAATTTCACCCACGGGATGCCCTGGTGGTGCTGCTCGGTCGCCGTCACCCATAACGGACAATCCCTGGCGGGCGCCGTGTTCGCGCCATCCTTCAATGAACTGTTCACCGCCGCCCGGGGAGGACGGTCTCACTGTAACGGCCAGCCCATCTCGGTTTCCGGAGTCAAAACCATGAAGGAATCGATGATTCTGACAGGACTGGATCAGAAGTTGACAACAACGATGCCCCGACTGGCGGTCTTCCGGGATATTGCAGACACGGTTCAGAAGGCCCGCGTCATGGGCGCCGCCGCGCTGGATCTATGCCGGGTCGCATCCGGTCAGGCCGAAGGTTATTTTGAAACCGGCGTCTTTACCTGGGATGTCGCCGCCGGCGGCCTGATCGTCGAGATGGCCGGGGGACGAAGCGAGACCCTGTCCGAGCCCAGTCCGCATCAAATCTTCCACATGGCCACCAACGGCGCCATCCACGACGAATTCAAGGGCTTCCTGGAATCACGACTGAACATTTGACCGGTTCACATCGGGTTACCCCAGGAGCGTGCAGACACGCCGTCTTCCGGTCGGATCATGATTTTGAAGCAACAACGGCAATCGGCGCCAGTGGGCCTGATTTTCCGCAATGAGGACAGCGATAGGTTTGAACGTTGGGGTTCTTATCCTGCTCCGTCAACATCATGCCACACTTGCAATACCCTCGGAAGGGACGCAAAACAAGGGTCTTCGACAAGGCGCGGGCAAGATCCTCCTGCCCGGTCTTCATCTCTGCCTCCTTGCGGCGGAGAAAGGCTTCCTGACTATTCATAATGGTTCCAATTCTGCATTGGCATTTGCTCAGCCGGAAAGCGCCCGTAGCATAATGCTCGGTTTAAGGCGGGAGACCCGCTTCTCATTGAATTCGTCACGGTCACAGTATGACACCGACGGCGCCGAACCACCAGACTATTCATGTCAGCAATTGATTCTTGTCAACGCCAGCCTAAAGAGCTAACCATCATAGGTGAAAGCGGTAGCCGATACTTCCAAATTGGACGGTCAACGTCCAGGAAAGAAATGGTGCAGCATGAAGCAACTGAATGTGGGGCTGATCGGATACAAGTTCATGGGCAAGGCTCACAGCAGCGGATGGCAGCGAGTGGGTATGTTCTTTGACCCATCAGCCAAGATAGGCCTGAAAGCCATTTGTGGTCGGGATGCTGGCTGGGTGGAACAAAGCCGCGCCAAGTTCGGATGGGAGTCGGCAGAGACGTCATGGGAAAAACTGGTTTCCCGCAAGGACATTGATATTGTGGACATCACAACGCCGAGCAATGCCCACAAAGAGATTGCTCTTCGTGCCGCGGCGGAGGGAAAGCATATATTCTGCGAGAAGCCGCTGGCGCTCACCCTCAGCGATGCCCGAGAGATGCTGGCGGCCGCCAATAAGGCCGGAGTCAAGCATCAGGTGGGTTTCAATTATCGATTCTGTCCCGCCATTGCCCTTGCCAAGAAATTGATCAAAGAAGGGAAGTTAGGCGCGATCTACCATTTCAGGGGACGTTTTCTTCAGGATTGGATTGTTGATCCCGAGTTCCCGCTGGTATGGCGGCTCGATAAAAAAGTAGCGGGCTCCGGTTCGCTCGGAGACTTGGGAGCGCATGTTATTGATGTGGCCCGTTACCTTGTGGGCGAGTTCGGGAGCGTGGTCGGATTGAGCAAGACCTTCATCAAGAAACGTCCCATCGTTGAACGCATGGAAGGGCTTTCCGGGAAGGCCGGGAGCGGGGCGCCTCGCGGAAAAGTGACCGTCGATGATGCCACCTTGTTCATGATTGAATTCAAAAACGGGGGCCTCGGACAAATAGAAGCGACCCGCTTTGCCCAGGGGCATCGGAACGATATGGGGTTTGAAATCAATGGCAGCAAGGGGAGTATCAGATTTGATTTCGAGCGCATGAACGAACTGCGCTATTACAGCGCCGATGATGCGCCCGGCACCCAGGGGTTCCGCCTGATCCAGGCGAGCGAGGGGCAACATCCCTACATGAAAGCCTGGTGGCCTGCCGGTCATGTGATCGGTTATGATACCACGTTTGTCCATGAATTATACGAGT
>CAYHEL010000193.1:0-5122 GCA_964355415.1 uncultured Verrucomicrobiota bacterium
CGCCGCGGTTATCGAATGTACCGCCCAGGGTATCCACGGTCTGCGCTCTCAAGACAATTCCGCCGCCGGCGCCGGCGCCGCCACTCCCGCCGTTTCCGGCTGGATAGCACTGCGCGGGAATCGAGGCCCCGCCTGACCCGCCATAACTCTGACCCGGCGCCGAAGCGCTCCCCATATTCCCGCCTTGGGCTGGATTCATCTGGGTCTGGCCAGTACCCCCGTTTTGACGGGATGCCGCGAGTCCCCTGGCCAGAACAGAGCCTCTGACAACAATAGAATTGGACGAAATTAGCCGTATCCAACCGCCGCCGGGATTCCCCCCGCCGCCGCCACCGCCGCCCGACGTCGTTCCTAGATAATTCCAGCCAGCTCCGCCTCCACCCCCGCCGCCACCGCCCGAACCCATGACGACCATTTCGTTCGTGCTGGAATCACCCTGGAAACGATTGGTGAGATAGCCCCCGCTTCCACCGCCGCCCCCTATCCCGCCCGGCCGTGTTAGTGCGGGATCTGAGGAATCGTAACCGCCAATCCCCGCCGCCCCGGCCGCCCCGCCGAAGGGGCCGGTTCCCGGCGAGGCTAGCGAGCCCGCCCCGCCTGTACCCCCCACCTGTGCCGATCCAAACCCGCCGTTTCCCCCGTTTCCCCCCGCATACCCCGAGCCGGAGGCGTCAAGAACCCCGCCAATCAGAATATCCCTTGCGCTGATCTCGACACCGCCGTATCGGGAACCGTCCCAGGCCTTGACCGTAACCGTGGCGCCCGATGAAATGTTCACCAACCCAATGTTGTAATGATTACTGGCAATCAGACTTCCTCCGGAAATGACCCAGTTGCTCCCTCCATGATCCCCTCCATCCAGATCCGTCCATGCCAGAGCCACACTTACCCATACCCCACATAACCCGCGCATTATCCATTTTATGTTGTTTCGCATATTCATGCCCTTTCCCTGCCTGTTATTCCTCAACGATAGAAATAGCCCGCATAGTACCGCCCAAAACCATGCCTGTTGCCGCCCTCCGGCCCCCTGTTTCCAGGCGAATCGACGACACGCCAATCCTCACTGCGCGGCGCCATGAAGGGCGAACTCATCATATGGGCGGGTGACGGAAGAAAGTTGGCGGCGGGAACCCAATCACGGAGAAACGAACGTCCGTTTTCCTGATTCCAGACATTTTCCGCCGACCCCAGTCCCAGGGCCTGTTGACTGATCGCCATTTCCGGCCCACCCCCCTGGTAGGCAATTCGTTGCCTGGTGGCGGACTCATCAACCAAATCCAGGGCTCGACGGAACGTCATAGTTCCTTGACTATGGGCAACGACGTGAATAACACCGGACTCCGACGCGGCCCGACGCAGCGCCTCCGCGCCCCGTATCGCTGTGATGTCCACCAACCCGAGTTCATTTCCGACGATCTGCATCGCATCGCCAAACCCATACCCATGGCTTCCATTCTCAACCTGCACGAGCGTTTGGACATTGAATTGATTACCCACAATTCGCTTCATGTCCTGCGCATCATCATGACTGTTCAGAATCCCGTTAAACGAAACGACCGGCCCGCCAACAGCGAATCTCATATCTCTTCCCGACTGGGTTTCCATAAAATCGCCTGACAGAAAACTGAAGGGTAACCCTGCGGCAACCCGTGCGGCGTCGGTCGCCTTATCAAGAAGTTGATAGCCGACAAAACTCTGCGAAAAGGGATTGAGCAACCGGGATCGTTTCACCCAGGTGTCCTGCGTCGCGGTTTCAATCATGGCGGACAGCGCCCTGGCGGGCGCCACCACGACTTCCCGCAAATGGGCGCACACGGTGGCTCCGCCACCACTCACAACCCGGCCAGCCCAATTTTGAGCCCGGGATTCAGCGGCCATGGCCATGGCAAGCGGCTCCTGTCGCGACACAGGTGATTCGGCCGGTTCCCTATAGGCGGCTGCCGCACTCCGCGAAGGAGATCCTCCCGGCAACGCCGCTACCAGTTCCCTGGAAATCAGATCGGCCACGGGCGCCGACGATGCCGCGATCAGATATTGAGTCAGCGCATCCGGTGATACCGAGTTTTCAAGAAAGGCATCCCCCATATTTCCGCCAACCAGCGCCGCATGAAGGGCGCCCTGCAGTCCATTTGAAAGAGGCGCGTGCAGGTAACCGAACTGGGACGCCGAGTGGCGGGTGACGTACTCGCCAAACCGTCCGGTATCGCCTCCCTCCGAGGGTGAGTTCATAAAGGTTCCCATTACGCCTCCGGCGACAAAACCGTCGGCCGTATCCCGGAACACGGACTTGAATCCTCCGCCATTCAGCGCCGACCTGGCGCCCTCGGACACAAACGTACTGGCTGCGGATTGGGCGGCCATTTGCAGATTCATATCCAACCCCGCCCCGCTGGCCCCATATCCCGCCCCATATCCCGCCACACTGGCGGCGGAATTGATCGCCCAGGATTGGGCAAAGTCACCAACATTGCCATGACTGATCATGGTGGTGGCAGCGGCGGACACCCCCTGGACGGCCACCGCGCCTGCCACAAAGGCGCCGAATGAGGCCGTACTGGCCGTCACCCCCACCGTTCCCAGTAGAGCGGCCCCCAGCGCGCCTCCGGCCCCGCAGGTCACCACCGTCGCGATGATCGCTACAGCGGCCATTGTGTATTGCGTCTGTGTCGCCTTGCGTTTATCGCGGAGACGCGTCTCTTTTTCCGAGGTTTTCGCGAAATACTCGTCCACTCCGGAAGCGCCCATGATCGACATTTCATCCCGCATGGTCTTGTTGATCTGCCCGCCGCGCAGGTAGTAATCCAGCCACCACCCGCGCCGAAGATCATTCGGGCCGACTGTTGCGCCCAGCCGGGGGATGGTGGTGACCCCACTCATCAACAACCGGGCGGCCTCGTCCTCGTTCACCCCCAGATGCCGATATTTACCCACCATATCCCTGACCTCCCGGGCGTGTTGGTTTTTGTATTGGGCAAACGCCCGAGCGGCATATTCATTCTCCCGCTGAATCCGCTGGCGTTCCTCCTCCTGTCGCCGCAGGGCCTCCTCATATTCCCGGCGTTGGCGCTCGATCTCGCGCAACTGTGCATACTGCTGGAACAGCCAGTCGCCCACGCGCTCATCCAGGGCGCCATGACTCCATCGGTACAGTCCGTAAGGATCCGTGAACATCAGCGGGTTATTTCCGGCGTAGGCGTATAGGTTCATGCCGTCCGCATAGCCTGCGGGGTCGCGTTGAAGGTACCGCCCCAATTCCGGCGAATAGGCGCGATTGCGATAGTGCATCAGACCCGTCTCGGAATCCGCCTGGCGCCCGGCGTAGGTCCACAGATTACCCAGGGCGCTCTCCGCCATGAGGGTTCCTGCGGCATTCAGAATCTCCGTCTTCCCGAATATCGAATAACGGTACTGCTCAACCAGCCGGCCGACCCCATCCGTGATGGCCGCGATATTGGCGCGCCAATCACGCAGGAGGTAATACGGAACTCCACCCCTTATCAGCACGACCGGGGTATCCTGACTGTCCGCATAAATAGTGGTTTTCCCCCAGCCGCCCCCGGAGGATTCGTCCACCAGGTTCTCGCCATCGTAGAACCACGCGGTATGCCCCGTGATAGCCTCACGACTGACACGCCGGTTCCGGGCATCATACCCATATCGAACCAACGTCATCCCATTGGAACGTACCTCCACCAGGCGCCCGAGGAAATCATACCGGTAGTCGCACCCATTCCAGTTGGTCAGGCTCCCATTGCCGTCATACTTGAGCGACTGCGGTCCCACCTGGACATAGTGGTTTCCGGAACCCACCGTCCTGCACACCGCCCCCTGGGCCGGATTGGAATAGCACAACCAGTTCCCAAGGGCGTCATACCGGATCGTTTCCCTGAAGACCTCTGCCAAATCCTTGCTTGCCGTAACCCGGTTCAGGGAATCATACACATAACCCATCCCCCCCCGTTCATCTGAACACACCGTCACATTTCCATTGGCATCCCTGGCAAGCGTGGCGCTGAACTCACAGTTCGCATTGCGCTGCGTCAATGACCGCAGACGTTCGCGGGAATCCAGACCATGCGCTTCCACAACACCACTGCCATACGTTATGGCCTCAATCCGGGAGTTCGGAGTATAGGTGTACGCCGCGTAGGTCACAGACCCGGCGGCATCCCTGAGCGCCGACAACCGACCGACTGCATCATAGGCGCGATTGACGATGGCGCCGGAAGGACACATGAGCCGGGTGACCTGACCCGCCGCATCATAGTTACGCCGGATCATGTGCCCATTCTGCGTCTCGCCCACAACGCGATCCAGGACATCATACTCATACGCGACCCGAACATCATCCCCGGCGCCCGGTTGATTATAATCCACCGCCGTGATCATGCGCGACAATCCATCATATCCAAAGACCTGTTGGGCCATGCCGTTGACACGAACCTCAACGAGCCTGTCCAGAACATCGTACACGTTCGACACCACCGTGCCATCCGGTTTCACTGTGGCATCCAGACGGGATCCATACCGGTACGACCAGCGCGTCGTCCTCCCCGCCTCATCGACCCCGACAACCTTGTTTCCGAGCCCGTCATACTGCGTCTCCACCGCCGACGCATTGGCATTCACCACGCGAACAGGCCGGTTGACGGCATCATAGATCGAGATCGTCGCCGACTGCTCCGGCGTTCCAACCGCATCCGCGCGGTTCGTCACATTCCCCACGGCGTCATAGGCCAACACCGACCTCACCCCGCGCCAATCGGTTCGCGCCACAACCCTGTCGAGTCTGTCGTAGTCAACGGCGGATACATCAGACCCATCCCGTTCCCTCACAACCCGTCCCCACCGGTCAAACTCATGGCGCACAACACGACCATTCGGCTGAATCACTGACGTCACATGCCCGAGAGTGTCGTACTCTTTTCGAGTCCTATTTCCCAGGGCGTCGGTCATGGCGACGTCATGACCCAGGGCGTCGTACCCGGTGACGGAAACATGTCCAAGCGCATTGGTGTGACTGACCGGCAAACCACGGGCATCATAGGCGGTGGAGTCGACCGAGTGCGCAGAAGAGCCCCTCGCCAGAATCCGGACAATTCGTCTCCCGCAGGGATCG
>CAYHEL010000194.1:0-5113 GCA_964355415.1 uncultured Verrucomicrobiota bacterium
ACGCGGGCCACGGCGATCCCAGTATCGTCATCGTCGGTCTTCCTGATACGGCGGTCAAGGAAAGCAAAGACCGCGTTCACACGGCCATCCATAACTCCGGATTCCGGCTTCATGCGGGACGGACAACCATTAATCTCGCCCCCGCCGACATGAAGAAGGAAGGGCCCTGCTTTGACTTGCCCATCGCAATAGGAATGCTGGCCACCCAGGACAACCTTCCTGCGGAAAAGTTGCGTGATTATGCGATGATCGGGGAACTTGCCTTGAGTGGCGAAGTCCGCCGAATCAAAGGCGTTCTACCCATCGCCCTGTCGGTTAAGAAGTCGGGCCGACGCGGCTTTCTCGTCCCTGCCGATAATGCCGAGGAAGCGGCCGTGGTAAAGGGGTTGAATGTCTTTCCGGTTCATAACCTGCGTGAGGCCGCAGATTTCCTCACGGGGAAAACGGTGATGGAGCCCTACGCCGTCGATATAGACCAGACCTTCTGTCTTCCCGCCGAACATGACGACGATTTCATTGATGTGAAGGGCCAGGAAGTGGCAAAGCGGGCGGCTGAAATCGCTGCAACAGGGGGGCACAATTTGCTTCTGATCGGGGCGCCGGGAACCGGAAAAAGCATGATCGCCCGCCGCATTGCCTCGATTTTGCCCCCCATGACTTTAGATGAAGCCCTTGAGAGCACGAAGATCCACAGCATCGCGGGAACTCTGGCTCCACACCAGGCGCTTGTCGTCAGGCGTCCTTTCCGGTCACCGCACCATACCATTTCGGACGCGGGTCTCCTGGGCGGGGGGAGTCACCCCATGCCGGGCGAGGTCAGTCTGGCACACCGGGGGGTGCTTTTCCTGGACGAGATCCCGGAGTTTCATCGAAGTGTTCTGGAGGTGCTCCGGCAGCCTTTGGAGGAGGGGCGTGTGACCATTTCCCGGGCGGCGGCCACGGTGACCTTTCCCTGTCAGTTCATGCTCGTTGCCGCCATGAATCCCTGTGCCTGCGGTTACTATGGAGACCCCAAACGCGAGTGCCGTTGTAAACCCACTCAGGTTCAAAACTATCGCAATAAAATCTCAGGACCGCTTTTGGATCGAATCGATTTGCACGTCGAGGTGCCGTCCGTTCGCTATCAGGATCTTTCCGGCATCGCGCCCGGTGATAGTTCGGCCACGATCCGGGCTCGGGTTGTGCGGGCGCGCAATCTCCAGCAGGAACGTTTTAAATTCCTGAAACGCATCCATAACAATGCCGCCATGCGCACCAAGGAAATCCAGAAATTCTGTCAACTGGGGACGGATTCGCAGATGGTGCTCAAAATGGCGATGACGGAACTGAATTTCAGCGCCCGCGCTTATGACCGGATTATCAAGGTGGCAAGAACCATTGCGGATCTTGAGGGGACGGAACACATTCAGTCCCATCAGATGCAGGAGGCGATTCAATACAGGACACTGGATCGCGAATTGTGGGTGTAGCGCCGCTTACCGCCTGCCGGCGAAGGCTGCCGCATGAGCCTCGCGCTCGGCGAGTTCCAGATCGTAATCCGTCATGATTCGAGCCAATTCCTTGAACGTGATTTTGGGTTCCCATCCCAGTTTCTTCGTGGCCTTCGCGGGGTCTCCCAGTAAGTAGTCCACTTCCGCCGGCCGGAAGAAACGAGGATCGATTTTGACGAAATCATGCCAGTCAAGATTCAGCCGGGTAAAGACCTCGTCAAGGAACTGGGCGACACTGTATGCCTCACCCGTCGCCACCACGTAGTCATCGGGTTCCTTCTGCTGCAACATCAGCCACATGGCCTCAACGTAGTCACGGGCGTGACCCCAGTCGCGTTTGGCTTCCAGGTTGCCCAGGTACAAATCCTTCTGCATCCCCACCTTGATACGGCCGGCCGCGCGGGTAATCTTGCGCGTTACGAAGTTCTCGCCCCGGCGCTCGCTCTCGTGGTTGAAGAGGATGCCATTACTGGCGTGCATCTTATAGGACTCCCGATAGTTGACCGTCTGCCAGAAGCCCGCCACTTTGGCCACGGCATAGGGGCTGCGGGGATGAAACGGGGTGGCTTCGTTCTGCGGGGGTCTGGCGGCGCCGAACATTTCCGAGGAGGACGCCTGATAGAAGCGGACATTCGACCCGGTGCTGCTGTTGAAGTCCCGAATGGCCTCCAGAACCCGCAGGACGCCCAATCCGGTGACATCGGCGGTGTACTCCGGCTGGTCAAAGGAAATGCGAACATGGGACTGTGCGGCCAGGTTATAGACCTCGTCAGGGTTGACCTTGGTCATCACATGACGCAGCGACGAACTGTCGGCCAAATCACCGTATTCCAGATGCAGGGCCTTGTGCGAGTCCACAATGTGATCAATGCGGGTGCGGGTTATGGAACTGGATCGCCGCACAATGCCGGTGACTTCATACCCTTTCTCAAGCAACAGTTCCGCCAGATAGGATCCGTCCTGTCCGGTAATACCCGTAATCAATGCCCGTTTTGGGGTAGTCATGTCACTTCGCTGCGGCTGGGGTGGTATCATAGCCATCCGCGGTACGTTCCTTCTTTACGGCGGCATCGAACTCACTCCGGGGACAACGCATCAGGATGTAGACATCATAGAACCGAAGGGCGGTGTCGCCGTCCCAATACCGAGCCCAGAGGCTCGGGCCGTATTGCCAGACCGTGTAAGTCAGAAGGGCTTGATCGACATCGTGCAGACGGGTCTGCGTCGTATGCAGGGCTTTCGGGGTCAGGGTGGTCTTGGTCTCCACCTTGCCGGTATTGCGCACGGCCTTGTGTGAATTATCGATGATCTGGGGAACATTCGGCATTCCGCTTTGAGTCGAGGTGTACTTGTCGTTCCGGTCGGTTTGATAGACATCGTCAGCGGCGACACCGGCCCGCTCGGCCAGTTTCCTGAACGCGTCGTGGCGGGCGTCATTGATGCCTTCCTCGAGGACGAGTGAATAGGTGCAGATGCCGCTGGCATAGATAAAGTTGGTGGAATCAAAGCCGGGCGCCAGGGACGGCTCGGCGACCCACTTCGGGGGAGCCAGCGTCCCCTCCACGACTTTCAGCGAACTGCATCCGGAGCCCAACATGGCAAGGCATGCGAGCGACAATAAACCCATCATTTTGAATTTCATATTGAAGTCCTTCCCGTACTATTTCACAAGATTGCGCCACCACTGGCCCACGCGGCTCCGGGGCGGATCCGCCAGTTTGCTGTCCGACCATCCCTTTTCCCACATGCCATCCGATGCCCCGGACAAGGCTGATTTTCGCCGGGCGGATTCAAGTTCAATTTCCTCCGGAGAGTCAAGAACATAGGGTGTGATGAAGACAACGATTTCAGAGCGTTTGTCGGTGTCTCCGGAACTCCTGAAAGGAATGCCCAGGATCGGAATTTTCCCGATCCACGGGATCATCGACGTTGTTTGGCCAACGGCGTTTTCGACCAATCCCCCGAGAATGATGGTTTCCCCGCTTCGCACGGAGACCGAGGCGGTCATTTCGCGGGAGGCGACAATGGGCCATTTGTTCAGGTTCCCGCTTCCATCACTGATGGACTGGTAATCGCTGACGTTTTCGATTTTTTGGGCAATTTCCATCACGACAAATCGTTTGGCATTGATGCGGGGGGTGACCGTCAGGGTGGTGCCCACTTTACGCGACTCAACATTGGGAACCGATTGCTGTTGCGTGCCGCTATACCCGACATAACTGGTTCCCTTGTAAAAATATTGCTCTGTGGATACATCAATTTTCGCTTCCTTGTTGTCGGCGGTCATGATGACAGGGGAGGCGATGATTTTGGTTCGACTATCGGTCTGGGACATCTTGATGACCGCATCCAAGTTGAGGCCGAAGTAGGTCAGATAGTACGTCAAGCCGCCTGCGCTGGGGATAGCTCCGCTCATTTGGGTGGCGTTGAGAGGAGTACCGCTTCCGCCTCCTCCCGCGCCAGCGAACGAGAACAGGGCATCACGCCCGTGTCCAGCCGTTTTGTCATAAGCAATCATCGAACGTTGCACCCAATCCACCCCTCGTTCGAGATCCTTGCTGAGGCTGACTTGCATAATGACTGCCTCGATCAGCACCTGGGAGAGCATAATGTCCATGCTTTTGAGAAGATCCTTGATGGCCAGCATATCATTCTTACTCGCCATGATGATCAGGCCGTTACTGCGCTTATCAGCCAGGATTTTGATGTTTTCAGCGGAAAGTTGTCCGATTTTTGTTTTCCCCTCAGCCCCCTTGGCGGCGGCCATCTTGCTTTGCTGTTCGATAAATTCCTGTAATTGGAAACTGCGGGGTTCCTCGGCGGGTTTGGGAGTTGTCCCCGTTGTGGGACTGGTACTTCCCGAGGTTGATGTTGGACTGGTTGATGAGGAGGTCTTCTTGGTCGGAGTTCCCTTGGTTGAGGGCGTTGAGGCGGCCCCAATCAGAGCATTGATCATGGAGGCCACTTCCTCCGCGTCCGCAAACTCGAGTCGAATAACCTCAAGGACGACATCCGGGGCCGTCGCCACATCGAGTGCGGCGACGACCTGCTCGAAGAATCGCATATTCTCCTGGCGCGTGATAATGATCAGGGATCCGGTCCGGTCGTCCGCAATGACTTTGACATTGCCTCGAATCATCCGGCCATCGTCCGATTCCGTTTCTACGGGCGCCGTTCCGGGCGTAGGATTGAAGCGGGCACGGATCACTCCAGGAAGCGTGACGGGCGTTGTTTCAACGCCTGGCGAACCTGACTCCCTCATGCGTTTGACCGTTGGCTGCTTGTCCTTCTCCTTCTGGTCGGATATAATTTCCTCTAACTTGGTCTTGATTTCCGATGCCTTGGAATTCCTGATTTGAAGAATGTGGATTGAGTCCTTGATGTCGAGGGGTTGGTCGATCCGGATCAGAATATCTTTGATGCGGCTGATGTTCACGCTGGCGTCGGCAACAAGAAGGCTGTTGATCCGTTCCAGGGGAAGGATTTTCCCATAGGTATGGATCAACCCTTGAATCGCCTTCTGAGCATCGGCGGGCTCAATGTATTTCAGCGGGATGACCTCGCTCATCAGGTCGTCGGTCTCCGGAGGGGCGAGCTGAGTTGCCTGGTTGGTCTGGAGTTGG
>CAYHEL010000195.1:0-5071 GCA_964355415.1 uncultured Verrucomicrobiota bacterium
CACTGTCAATTCGAGACTGCTTCTTGCCCTGCAAAAGGGGTTGCCTGTTGAATCACGCCCTTTCGCGGTCATCGGAAGGGATCTTGGCCTTTCAGAAGCCGCGATCCTGAGCCGGGTTCATTCACTGTTCGAGAGTGGCGTGGCCCGTCGATTTGGAGCAGTCTTTGATTCGCGGAGTCTGGGGTACGAGAGCACGTTGTGCGCGGTGGATATCCCGGCTGCGGAGTTGGTGTCCGCCGCGGAGCGCATCACCCCGCATCCGGGCATTACGCACTGTTATGAGCGGGACGGTCGTCCCAATCTCTGGTTCACCATGACGGCACGATCCGGGACGGTTGAGAAGGAACTGGCGCGTATTGAAAAGTCCCTCGGCCCGTATCCACTGCTCAATCTTCCGGCGCTCGAAAAATTCAAGATAGAGGCTGTATTCGGACAGGATGACCGGGACGTCGAACCGTCGTCCGGCGTACAGGCCGCCGACGGGGAGGCCCGGATGGCTCCGCATGCCCCGACGATTCGTGAACAAGCGGTGGTCCGCTGTCTGCAGCGTTCGATTCCCGTCGTCTCGGATCCCTTCAACGAGGTGGCCCGTCTGACCGGCTATGCGACGGAAGAACTTCTTCAACTTCTCCAGCATTGGAGACTCAATGGAACCATTCGACGGATCGCTCTGGTGGTCAGGCATCACAAAATCGGGTTCTCAGCCAACAGCATGTGCGTCTGGAAGGTGGAGAGGGGGGCGCTGGTTCAGGCCGGAAAGTCCATGGCTCGTAACCGGCATGTGACGCACTGTTACGAACGGCCCTCAACAGTTGCGTTTCCGTATAATTTGTATGCCATGATCCACGCCAAATCCCGCGATGAGGCCGTGTCGGTGTTTGAATCGCTTAGCCGCGATGCCGGGTGTACCGGGGGGCGCATGATGTGGTCGGTTCGGGAATTCAAGAAATCGAGTCCGGTGTTCTTCTGTGAGCCCACGCCTGACCTGGGAGTGGCGCCGACATGACACTAGATACAGGAAAACAGGGGATTATCTTTGCCGCAGCAGGATCTTCCTGCCCGGAGGCCCAGACTACATTTGACAGGATCGGACGACAGGCCGCCCTCCGATTTCCGCACGTCGGTGTCAGATGGGCGTTTACGTCCTCCGGTGTCCGCAGAAAACTTGACCAACAGGGTCGGCATATGGCCGATCCTGCGGAAGCACTGTCAGCGATGCAGGAGGAGGGGTTCACAAGAGTTGCCGTGACGTCGCTGCATATGACCGACGGCATGGAATACAGTGAATTGTCGGCGATAGTGGACTCCTTCAAGAATGGAACGGGTCCTTTGACAAAGGTAACACTGGGGCCAGCCCTGATGGCCGATGCAGACAATTGGAGGCAGACATTGTCTTCAGTGCTGGAGGCATTGCCGGTGCGTAAAGTCAATGAGGCCGTTGTTCTCGTCGCCCATGGGAGTCTCGACCCGCGGGCGGTCGCTACTTTTGCTGATGCGATTGCAGTGTGCCGACAGGTTGACCCGGCCCTGTTTCTGGGTATGATACTGGGGTCGCCGTCCCAGAAGGATATTCTTGAGGAGTGCCGGGTTGCCGGTATCCGGAAGGTCTGGTTGATCCCCTGTCTGGTGGCGGTGGGACTTTCGGTTCAGGACGTGATCATGGGGAGCGGTGAAGAGTCATGGAAGTCCTGTTTTGAGCGGGCCGGAATCACTTGTGTCCCGGTTTTCAAGGGGCTGGGTGACTATGACGGGATAGTGGATGTGTGGATGAACCAGAGTCGGCGGTTGCTGGAGGTTTTGTTAAAACCCCTGTCGGAATAGTGGTGACATGAGAACAGACTCCAAAGAGATGAAGATTTTACCCGTCAGCCTGATGGTGGAGGGTAAACCCTGCCTGGTTGTCGGCGGTGGCCTGATCGCGGCGCGCAAGGTGGCGCATCTACTCGAGGCGGGCGCGAAGGTGACGGTGGTGAGTCCCGATCTCTGTCCTGAAATTGCGTTATTAAAGAAATCACGACGGATCCGGCATAAACCCCGCGTTTTTGAGCAGGCGGATATCAAGGGGCAGTTCCTTGTGTTTGCGACCACCGATCAAGGACCTGTTAATCTCAGTGTAATCAAGGCCTGTCGGCGAGGCCGTGTTCTCTGTGGGGCGGCGGATGCCCACTGGGACGAGGGGGATTTCCTGACCCCGGCAATCATTCGGCGTCCCACGCTCACCGTGGCCATTACAACGGGGGGACGTTCATGCAGTTTGTCACGCAGCGTTAAAGAGAAAGTGTCACAATTTCTTGTGGCTGAAAAACTATGAGCGCAGCATCCCTGGTTTTCAAGGTGGGGACCCGTTCAAGTCCTCTGGCACTCCTCCAAACGCGGGCGGTCATCGCCCGCCTGGCGGCTATTCTCCCTGGGGCACGCTGGGAAGAAGTGGCGATCTCATCACCCGGAGACCGCGATCAGGTGATGGATCTGCGTGTAAGTCCCGCCGATTTCTTTACACGCGATCTGGATGAGAAGGTGCGGAACGGCGCGCTGGATTGCGCCATCCACAGTGCCAAGGATGTCCCGGAGCCGATTGGCGAGGGACTGGATTGGTGTTGGTTACCCTGGCGTGAAGATCCCCGTGATGCCCTGATCCGTCCGCGTGGACTGGATATGGCGGGAATGCCCGCCGGGGGCAGGATAGGGGTGAGTAGTGATCGCCGGGAAGCCTACTGCCGGGAACGGTTTCCCGGCGCGAAACAGGTTCCGATCCGGGGAACCATCGAGGAACGGCTCAAGCAACTGGATCAGGGCGGTTTCGACCTGATCATCATGGCGGGCGCCGCGCTGAACCGACTGGGACTTCAGGACCGCATTACGGAATGGATTCCAAACGAGGATCTGCCCGCTCCCGACGGACAGGGCTCCCTTGCCATCACATTCAGGGCGGGGGATGAACGTTTTCTGCATCTGCGTCGTCTCTTTGTGAAGGCGGTCACTTTTGCCGCGGGGGGAGCCGGCTCCGCAGGTGCCTGCACATTGGAAACCCTCGCTGCATTGCAGCGGTGTGATGTCGTGTTGCACGATACCTTGTTCGGACACGAACTCCTGGACCTGCTCCCGTCGACGGTGAAGTGCATTGATGTGGGCAAGCGGTGCGGGCAGCACAGCACTCCTCAGGACGAGACCACGTACCTGATTACTCTCTATGCGCGACGCGGGTTGCGTGTGGTGCGGCTCAAAGGCGGCGATCCGGGGATTTTTGGGCGACTGGCCGAGGAAGTGGATGCCATGGATGCCTTGTCACTCCCGTACCACGTCCTCACCGGTGTCACCAGTCTCACGGCGGCGACAACCGGTACAGGCATGCTTCTGACGCGCCGCGGCGTGTCGCGCGGGTTTACCGTCATGACTCCCCGCAAGGAGGGAGGCGGCGTCGGTTCCGTTGCGGTGGATGAGCGTATGACGCTGCCGATCGTCTTCTTCATGGCCCTCTCGGTGGCCGGTGAAGTCGCCCGCCAACTGATCGGTGAAGGGAAGTCGCCCCAGACCCCGGCCGCAGTGGTCTATGGCGCTGGCAGTGACCAGAGCCGGGTCATCACCGGGGATCTTTCGACCATTGCGGCAAAGATCAAGGAAATGGCTACAGAGATGCCCGGACTGCTCATAGTCGGGGACGCGACCAGGTACTTGTATAAAAAGGGCGGTGCGTTCCAGGGTAAGAGGATTTTGCTGACTTCGAGCAGTGCCCTGCAGGACAGGGCGGCCGGACTGGTCACCGACTTCGGCGGGATCCCGGTGTGTCGTCCCCTGATCAAGTTGGCGGTAACGCCCGAGGCACGGGCCCTGGTGCGGAAACTGAAAGACTTTGACTGGGTCGTGTTGACCTCCCCCTCGGCCGTCAGGTGTTTCGGTGAGCTTCTGGGTCAGGTCGGCGTCGACCTCCGAACCGTTCCCAAACTCGTCTCCTGCGGGGGCGGCACTTCACAGGAAATGCGGAAGATCGGGTTGGGTGCCGATTTCGAACCGGTTGCCGATTTCAGTTCTGAGGGTCTGTTGGCCATGGTGAAGCCCCATGTTACCAAGGGACTCCGGATTCTGCGACTTCGGTCCGACAAGGCCGGGTCGGATCTGGCCGTCGCCCTGCGCGCGATGGGGGCCGTCGTCGAGGATTCGCTTCTCTACCGGAATGAACCGATTGTTTACGCTCAGAAACCGGACTTTGATGTCGTCTTTTTTGCCAGCGCCTCCGCAGTCGAGGTGTTTCTTCAGCAGTGGGGTGTGACCGCGCTGGCAGGCAAATTTGTTGTCGCCATAGGAAAGCCAACCCTTGCCGCTTTGAAGCGCGGCGGGTCGGTTGCGGATCTGGTTCCGCCTGAAGCCACGGTGGAGTCCAGTCTTGATTCACTGGCCGAATACTACACACGCAAGGAGATGCCATGAGTACCTATCCTGAAGTTCGCCTGCGCCGCCTGCGCCGCACGCCGTCGTTGCGCCGATTGTTTGATAAGGCCCTGCCCGGCCCCGAGAAATTCATGTGGCCGGTCTTTGTGAAGGAGGGGAAGGGGGTCTACGAAGCGATCGACGCGATGCCGGGCCAATTTCGCATGAGTCCCGACCGACTGGTCAAGGAAGTCGCCCGTGTCGTCGATATGGGGATCGGCAGTATTCTGGTGTTCGGCCTTGCCGAGACGAAGCAGAAAGATGGCGCGGGAACCTTTGCCTATGACGAGAAGGGCGCCGTTCAAAAGGCAGTTCGTCTGCTACGCCGCGAGTTTCCGGACTTGGTGATCGCCACGGATGTCTGTGTCTGCGCCTACACGTCGCATGGCCATTGCGGTCCCCTGACGGCGGCCGGGGACGTCGATAATGATGCCTCGAATGAGATTCTGGCCCGAATGGCCGTGTCCCACGCAGGGGCGGGAGCGGATATCGTCGCGCCCAGCGCGATGATGGACGGGCAGGTTGCGGCGATCCGCAGTGCCCTGGATGAGGCGGATTTTCAACAGACCCTGTTGATGAGTTACTCGACGAAATTCGCGTCGTCCATGTACGGCCCGTTCCGTGAGGCGGAGCAGTCCGCCCCTGG
>CAYHEL010000196.1:0-5064 GCA_964355415.1 uncultured Verrucomicrobiota bacterium
TGGGCGAACGCCGCTAACATCTCCGCCTCGGTGAACTCCCCTTACGACATCGGAGCCGGTAAATCGGCAATCTGTACAGGATTTGTCGGCACAGGCAGTGTGCCTGCGTCGGGCAACACGACCAATGTCAGTTTTCAAATCACGACCAATTCCACACTCACATGGTTATGGCGGGTTCAGTCCGAAACAGTTCAGTTTTCCGTCGTCTCCACCAATGCGAGCGGGGTCATTGTGGGTAATCCGCAACCGCCTCAGGGAATAACGAATGTGGCGTACAACAGCGCGCGTTCAGCGAGTGTGACGTCCCCCTGGACGGTCTCCTCCGATGAGCGCGTTGAGATTCTTGGTTATGTTGGAACAGGCGACGCGCCGACGGGAAATGGCGGACTGACCCCCATGTTCCAAACTACCGTGGACAGCACACTGAATTGGAATTGGAAATCCAAGTATCTCCTCAGAAAAACGTTGTTCAAGAGTGGAACAAGTGATGGAGATGTTCAGATTTCCCCGCCGGGAACGCCTGAGGGAACGCCTGTCATCGGATACTGGTACGACTCCGGGACAATCGTCACCCTGACGCCTCTTCCCGCCGTGGGCTCAGTCTTCAGTGGATGGAGTGGCGATGTGACTGGGTTTGGCATCAAAACGATCACGATGTCCAACAAAATAAGTGTAACCGCCTCATTCCGGGACGTGATTCCCGGCGAAATTCCTGAGGCTTGGCTGACCAAATACGGACTCGATCCGAACGATCCGAACGTTTCCTGGGAGGATCCGGACAATGACGGCCTCGCGAACTTGCAGGAATACTGGGTTTCACACGTCTATGCCTCGAACACAACGGGGTACGTCGAGTGCAGTCCTATCAACGCGGACAGTGATGGGGACAGCATCGATGACGGTTATGAATTCTACAAGATCCTGGTTCCCGGCGCCACGAATAGCGTTTCCGGCTCGCAGATGAACTTTATGGCCGTGGTTGATGTCCATGGCGCCAATGGCCCGGACGGAAATCCGGATGGTGATTTCCACTGGAGTACGAGAACAGGATATAAAACCGACATCGGGTTGACCACGGGGGAGGAGTATGCCGGTCCGGACGGCGTTGCCCCCGGCAGTTACGTCACCCTGACCAACATCCCGGGTGTGAACAAACCCGTGAAGGCCTTCTGCTATCAATTGGGTCTGGCCACCAATTCCCTTTACTATCTGGCTTCGCCGGACACCGGAGATCAAAGTTCCTCCGATTCCACCGACTCCGAAATTGCCGGATTCGATGGCAAGTCGGGGGACGGGTTCGATGACGGATTTGAGTACTCCTGGGATCTTTGGCAGTCCATGAACGAAGACAGCTCCGTGGGCGATCCGCTCGGACACCGGATTCCCTACCATGCCAACCGGAAGCCGGAACTGCCGACATCGGCCCTGATCGGGCCGTGGTTCCAGCCGGGTTCCCTCACGAATGACATAGCGATATCACTCGCCAACTATGATCGCGTCAGCTTCTACGTGAACATCGGCGGAGGGTTCCTGGTTCCCACGAATGATGTTGATCTTCCTCCTGGATCTGCGCCCGTTGCCATGGCCATGGGCGCCTTTGATGTCGGCGTCACGAATGATATCGCGGTCGCGTGTAGTAACAACAATACGGTCTGTGTTCTCCTGAGAGCGCCGTCCAATGCCATTCCGTTCACGGTGGCGTCCTATGCGGCCGGAGTCAATCCGTCGTTTGTGACGGTGGGCCGGTTCAATAACGATGCCTTCCAGGATATCGCCGTTGCCAACTCTGGCGGGGGTGGGACGGTGTCGGTGCTAACCAATAACGGCGCCGGCGGGTTTGCCTTGATGACCACCCTGGCGGTGGGCGGGAAACCCTCGTCCGTGGTGGCCGGCCCGATTTTCGGAAGCATCACGAATGCGGTTCCAACGCCGACGTTGAGCGACCTGCTGGTGTCTGACGGGATTACGAATGTTCTGGCGTTCCGCTGCAACACCAACGATACGTTCACCCTGGTCTCGACGACTCCCGTGGGGGCGATTCCCTGCACGGTTGTCCTCGCTGATCTCAACCTGGACAACACGAATGACTTTGCCGTCGCGCTCACGGGGGATTCGCTGGTCAAGACCTTCCTCGGGGATGGCGCGGGCGGGTTCACTTTGAAGGGATCCGCGACGGTCGGCGCGAAAGGGTATCCCGTGCATCTGGCCGGGGGGAATCTGAACTACTCCACCGATCCGTTCAGCGGCAAAACCGTTCCCTCCGCCCCGATTGACCTGGTGGCGTCGGCCTATTCAAACCGGACGGGCCGTCTCTTCATGGGGCTTCCAAGCGGTTCGCTTGTGGGGGCTTCGGCGATCGATCTTGCCATGCGGCCCGTCTGGTCTGTGGTCGGCGATTTGACCCAGGACGGATTGAACGACATTCTGTTTGTTTGCCGGGATGACGACAAGATTTCGATGTGGAAGGGAGATGGTTCCGGCTCATTTGATTTCATTGCCAACTACGGATCCTCGGCCAGTTCGGTGGGGCGACCCTTCAATCCAGCCGTGGTGCATGAGCCGCCGCCCGGAAATGGCTTCCCGGATTTTGACCTGGTCTATCTCCCGAAGGGCGGGGTGGGGAACTGGTTCTCGGACGATCTCGAATACAATGCCTGGTCCACCAACACCATCATGTATTCCCTCACGTCCAATACCATCGTGCGGCTTGATTATCCCAATACCCCGCGTAGCACAAATCCCTTCCTCTGGGATACGGATGGAGATGGCCTTCCGGACGGGTGGGAAGTCGTCTTCGGGTATGATGCCTGGAAGAAAATATCATTTGGCGGCACTGTCTCTGACGATAAGTTGAATCCGGATCTCGACGGTCACGCGATGATGAGAGTGATTACGAGCATTGTGGGCGGGGTTACCAATGGGAATGTCATCTACGATCATGATGTCTATGCGTATAAGCCTCTCTATCCCAACGATGATCCTTATCCGCCGAACGGGAATACCTTCGCCAATAACTTCAATCCGAATACCGGCTGGCTGGATCCTCAAGGCAAAGCGCTGAATCCTCCGGGAATGGCGGACACCGAGGCCTACGCCAACAAGTTGGAAATGCTGGGGGGCCGATCCCGACCCGCCGTGATGCCTTACGACCCGAAGGATCACTCCACCAATCCGAGACTGCGCGACACGGATGGGGACGGCATATGGGATGGGTGGGAGTTGTATGTCGGGCTTAATGCCATTGATCCGATCGACGCCTATCCCCCTAGGGATGATGATCGTGACGGACTGTGCGCGTGGCAGGAATTTATGTGCCTGGACACGTTGCTCGCCGAGCCGTCATGGATTCTGACGAATGGCGTGCTCGTGGTGCCCGGCGTCCTTTCCCCCGAACAGCAGACGCTCATTTCGCAACGGTCGCTCTTCGTCGCGGGCTGGCAAAACAAGACCCGGCCCACGGATCCCAATAACGGCGACACCGATGACGATCAGATGCGTGATGGCGCTGAAATGAGAGGCTTTAACTACAGTGCCGGGTTGGCCGTGCCGGTATTGATCTCGGACACCAACGCCATAGGCGATGTGACCGATCTAGGGGTCTATGCCGAGGGTGGTGGTTTGACACCCACGGCCTGCGACACGGATAACGACGGATTCCCGGATTTCTGGGAGTCATCCTATGCGGGCAGCCTGGTTGGCACCAACGGGGCATGGGGCAATGGTATGGATGGGTCAAGGCCGGATGCCTTTTTGGACTATGACGGCGATGGTCTGTTGAATTATCAGGAGTATATGACCGGTAGCATTTACCACTGGCAATATATGTACAACAATGGCTCAGCGGCATGGACATATGGCCGGGGTTCCTGGGGGTATGAACCATTCGATTTCTTTGACGATCAACGATCCGCCACTCCCGCGCACCCCAATGGAGATGCCATGTTTGGCCCGGGTGGACGCCGGCCCAAACCATGGGATGCGCATTTCTGGACCAATAAGAAGCTTGGTAAACCCTTTAACTTTCTCACGGCGGCGGAACCGCCGCCGCCGTATTCCTGGTTATTCTCCACTGCCGATCCGGGCAATGCCGATTCGGATGAGGATGGCATGGATGACTACTGGGAGACCTACCACATGCTGAACTCGCTTCTGGGCGGTCTTTATGGTCCTCTCCGTGATCTCGCGTACGAAAAAGCAACTGGCACCAGGCCGAACTATCCCTTCCCCCCTCCTCCGCCGGATATTATTAATTGCCCATGGGTGAACGGTCGGGTGGAAATGGATTGGGATCAGGATGGCCTTCCGAACATTTATGAATCCGTTCAACCCCAGTGCCCGGTCCCGGCGTACTATCATACCGATCCATCCCCTTACTGGTTGAGTGACTGGAGTGATAACCAGAGTTTTTCAGATCTCTACTATTGGTCTGGTTTTAACTTCGGGATTTTGAACTGGTGGTACTGGAATGGAACCGTTATTAAAGATCTACCGTACTTCGGTCCTGATTTCGGGCCGACTTACATGTTCGATTTCGAAACCAATGACGGATTCGACACCGACAATGACAATCTTCCGGATCGGGCTGAACTGGTGGATACGGTCGCCAGTCCGGGGTCAACCGATCCACTGGATAGCGGAGACCCGATCAAGCAAAGGGCCTTGTACCTGAATGGTCAGGCTGCAGCCCGAACCTACAGCCCGACGACGGTCAACGCATGGGAACAACTTCGCGAGTTTACCGTCGAGGCGTGGGTGCGCCCGCAGAATCCGGCCTCGGGAACAGAGCAGGTGATTATCGAACGTGCGGTCGGGGTGTCAGACGGGAACCCGCTTGGTTATCCCAGTTCCATTCGGGCAAACTTCCGTGTCGGATTGGATCCTGACGGAAGGCCTTTCGTCGGATATCACGGGGCCGGTTTCGATCCCATTTTCGAAGAATGCAAGACGGACATCAGCGGCGCTCTCCAGCCAGATGAGTGGGCTCATCTGGCTGGCGTTTATGATGGCACGGCTAAGAAACTGATTCTCTACGTGAACGGCATTGTGGCGGCGATGAAGCCAACG
>CAYHEL010000197.1:0-5048 GCA_964355415.1 uncultured Verrucomicrobiota bacterium
GAGGTCGCCAAAATGGGTGGGTATGTAGGCAATTATAGCGTCACCATCAGGCGCAAACCCCGGTATATCAAGGAGGATATCTGCACCGGATGCCAGGACTGTATCGCCCATTGCGTTTACAAGGAGTCGAAATTCCGGGATGAGTTCAACGAGGGGCTGGGCAAGCGTAAGCCGGTGTATATCCCGTTTCCTCAAGCGACCCCGCAGGTGGTGGCCATCGATCCACGAACGTGCCTGAACTTCAAGGATGGTATCCTGACCGACAAATGCAAGAAGGGATGCGTCGCCGCGTGCGGCGAAAAACAAGCCATCGATTTCACACAGCAGGAAATCCTGCAGGAGGTCAAGGTCGGCGCCATCATCATCGCCACCGGGTTTCAAACCTTCGATGCCGGCAGGATTCCCCAATATGGATACGGCCGGTACCCGAATGTTTATACCGCCCTGGAAATCGAACGCCTCGTGAATGCGTCCGGTCCGACCTCGGGCCATGTGCTTATGCGCGACGGGCGGGATCCGAAGTCCATCGGCATCATCCACTGTGTCGGCAGCCGTGACCACAAGACGAACCGGTGGTGTTCTCGGGTGTGCTGTATGTATTCCCTAAAACTGGCGCACTTGTTGAAGGAACACACCGGCGCGGAGATCTACAACTTCTACATTGATATGCGCACCCCGGGCAAGGGATACGAGGAGTTCTTCGATAAACTGCTCGAGGAAGGTGTGCAATTCATCCGGGGGCGGGTGGGCGAGGTCACCGATTGGGCGTTATCCCCGAATGAAGAGGGCAAACTGGTCATCCGTGTGGAAGACACCCTCGCGGGTTGTGTCCGTCGCATTCCATTCGATATGGTTGTGCTGGCGACCGGTCTGGAGCCCAAAAGCGATGCGCAGGAGGTGCGTCGTCTCTTTAATATGAGCTGCGGTTCGGAGGGCTTCTTTCTGGAGCGCCACCCGAAACTCGCGCCCGTCAGCACATTTAGCGATGGTATTTACATTGCCGGATGCTGCCAGGGGCCGCGTGACATCCCGGACACCGTGGCCCAGGCCGGTGCGGCGGCAGCCGAGGCGATGGCATTGATCGACAGGGGGTATATCGAGCAGGAGCCGAATACGGCCTTCATCAATGACGAGGAGTGTTGCGGCTGTAAATCCTGTATTCCTTTATGCCCCTACACGGCGATCACATTCGATGCCACCCGTAAGAAAGCGGTCATCAATGAGGCGCTCTGCAAGGGGTGTGGTACCTGTGTCGCGGCGTGTCCCTCCGGTTCGATTGTTCAGAACCTGTTTGAGGACGATGAAATCTTCAGCGAAATAGAGGGAGTGCTGGCTCATGACTAACGAATGGAGTCCGCGGATTGTCGCATTCTTCTGTAACTGGTGTACCTACACGGCGGCGGATTTGGCGGGGGTCTCCCGGTTGAAATACGCATCCAGCGTGCGTGTCATCCGTCTGATGTGTTCGGGGCGTGTGGATCCGCAATTCGTCCTGGACGCGCTGGCAAAGGGTGCGGACGCTGTGCTCATCGGCGGTTGCCACCCGTCGGACTGCCACTATGTTGAGGGAAATTACAAATGTTTACGCCGATTCCAACTCCTGAAGCGCATGGTAAAGGACATGGGGATCGAGGATGAGCGGCTGCGGTTGGAATGGATCTCAGCGGCGGAGGGCGACAAGGTGAAGAGCGTTATTAATGAGATGTCCGAGACGATTCGGCGGCTTGGGCCGCTCGGAATTCCCGAAAAGGTCGTGGACTGGGACCGGGAGATGGATCTGTTTGCCGCCGGTATTGAGGTGGTTGAAGCACAGGCTGAGCCTTGTGGTCAGCATGACGGAACCCTGGAGGTGGCCCATGTCTAAACCCAAGGTTGCATTTTACTGGTGTGCCTCGTGTGGCGGTTGTGAGGAGACCGTTGTGGATCTTGCCGAGGATATCCTCGGCGTGGTCGAAAAGGTGGATATTGTTCTCTGGCCCGTGGCGATGGACTTCAAGTATGCGGATATCGAGGCCATGCCGGACAAGTCCATTACGGCGACCTTGCTCAACGGTGCGATTCGTTCGACCGAGCAGGAGGAGATGGCGCGGTTGCTCAGGCGCAAGAGCCAGTTCCTTATCGCCTACGGCGCGTGTGCCCACACGGGGGGCATACCGGGGCTGGCCAACCAGTTTTCCAGGGAGCAGATTCTCTCGTTCAATTATGAGGGTGCGCCCACCGTCGTGAATGAAGAGAAGACGCGTCCCAAGACGGAGACCACAGAGGAGGGACGCACGGTATATTTGCCCCAGCTCCATAATGTCGTGCGGGCCCTCGATCAGGTTGTGGATGTGGACTACTACGTGCCCGGGTGTCCCCCGACGCCGAAACTCACCCGCGTGGCGATCACCGCCCTTCTCGAGGGCAAGTTGCCCCCGAAGGGGTCGGTCATTGGCCCCGATCATGCCCTGTGCGATGAGTGCTCCCGCAAGGACACCAAGCCGGATAAGTGGGATTTTACGACCTTTGCCCGACCCCACCAGAAGCTGATGGATGAAAAATGCTTCCTTGCGCAGGGCGTGGTCTGCATGGGCCCCGCCACCCGTGCCGGTTGCGAAGCCGTCTGTACTGAAGGTGGCATGCCCTGTACCGGCTGCTTTGGTGCGACCTCGCGTGTGCGTGATCAGGGCGCTAAAATCCTGTCCGCGCTATGCTCGAATATTGCCGCCAAGGATGTGGAGGGGATTGATGCAACGCTCGGGAGCATCCCCGACCCGGTTGGGACCTTCTATCGCTATGGATTGGCCAAGAGTATCCTGCGCCGCAAAAACAATCTACCCCCCGATCAAAAAGGATGACACGATGAACGACTCAACACAAAAAGCCTGGAACACCGGTGCGGCCAAGGCGAATGCCGCCTATCAGGGGGCGCGCCGCACCATCACGATCAATCCCATCACGCGCCTGGAGGGGCATGGCAAGATTGATATCTTTCTGGACAACAAGGGTGATGTCGAGCGTGCCTACCTCCAGGTTCCCGAGCTCAGAGGCTTCGAAGTGTTTAGCATTGGCCGTCCAGCCGAGGATATGCCCCAGATCACCAGCCGCATTTGCGGTGTCTGTCCCACCGCGCATCATATGGCTGCGACGAAGGCGCTGGACGACCTCTATCAAGTGGAACCAACCCCCGCCGGCAGAAGGATTCGGGAACTGGTCTATAGTGCCTTTACGCTGGAAGATCACGCGCTCCACTTCTTCGTACTCGGGGGCCCGGATTTCATCGTCGGTCCCGACGCACCTCCCGGGGAGCGCAATATTGTTGGTGTCATCCAGAAGGTGGGTTTGGAAGCGGGTAAGAAAGTCATTTCCATGCGTCGGCGGATTCGCGAGATCACCTCGTATTTCGGCGGGAAGGTTGTGCATCCCGTGCTGGGCCTCCCCGGCGGCGTCAGTAAGGCGCTCAAGCCGGAAGATATGCCGAAGTTCCGGGAACTGGCCCGTGACGGCGTTGAGTTCGCGGAATGGACCCTTGAGGTCTTCCGGCAGATTGTCCTGGCCAATCCCGACTATGTGAAAATGATCACCTCCGATGCCTACACCCACAAGACCTGCTACATGGGTCAGGTGGATGCACAGAACCGGGTGAACTTCTATGATGGCAAGTTGCGTGTTGTGGACTGCGATGGGAAGGAAATCTATAGATTTGCCGCCCGACAGTTTCGCGATTATGTTGCGGAACATGTCGAGCCGTGGAGCTACATGAAATTCACCTTCCTCAAGCCACGGGGGTGGAAGGGGTTTGTGGAAGGGCCGGAGTCGAGCATCTACGCCGTGGGACCGCTTGCAAGGTTGAATGCCGCCGACGGCATGGCCACACCCAAGGCCCAGGCCGCCTATGAGGAGTTCTTTAAGGTGTTGGGTGGAAAACCGGTTCATCACACGCTAGCCACGCACTGGGCCCGCGTCATTGAAATGGTTTATGCCGCCGAACGACTCGAGGAACTTATCAACGACCCCGATATTACGAATCCTGATGTGCGTTGCATCCCGACCCGGGTGCCATCGATCGGGATGGGTGTCGTCGAGGCTCCGCGCGGAACGCTATTCCATCACTATGAGACAGATGAGAAGGGTCTGATCAGGATGGCCAACATGGTGGTCGCAACCGGCAACAACGCATCCCGCATCGCGATGAGCGTGGAACGTGCCGCCAAAAGCCTCATCAAGGGGGGGCATGTAACTGAGGGCTTCCTGAATCGGGTGGAGATGGCATTCCGGGCGTACGATCCTTGTCTGGGATGCGCCACACACACATTGCCAGGCCACATGCCGCTGTTGGCTTCGATTTACAACACTCAGCGCCAACTTGTTCACACGCTGAAACAGGACTGATGTGTGCGCAGGGTCCTCGAGCCACAAGCGATGATACCTGAATCAATACCTGAACTGCTGGTCCTTGGCCTTGGCAACGACATCCTCTCAGATGATGCTGTCGGCCTGTTGGTTGCGCGCCAGCTGGGTAAGGAATTCTCCAATGATGTCCGCGTGGACGTTCGGGAAACGCAGGAAATGGGCCTCGCTCTCTTGGATTACCTTTCCGGATATCATGAGGCAATCCTCGTGGATGCAATTCAGACCGGCTTGGTACCCCCGGGCACCCTTCATGAACTCGATGCCGACGGGCTGAAAAAGCTTGCCGGCGGGACTCCTCATTTCCTTGGTGTTGGAGAAACCCTCGCGTTGGGAAGGCAACTGGGGTTGCCCATGCCGTCGAGAGTCCGTATTTTCGCCATCGAGGTTGCGGACGTTCAAACCGTGGACACAAGACTCTCTTCCGCCGTTCAGGAGTCCTTTGCGGGTATTCTGAACCGCCTCCGCGCCACCATTTCGCAGGGATGAAAGATCTTGCCGTCCGTCGTTTTGGGGTGGGGCAGTACGACCTTCGGCCCAAACAGGCTCCAGAACCACTGGTCAATCTCGACGCAATCGTACTTCTGAGCATACTCGGCCAGATAATCGGGATGCGGGGTATCGGAATAAACCAGGCCGCGCCAGGAGTCATACTTCCA
>CAYHEL010000198.1:0-5046 GCA_964355415.1 uncultured Verrucomicrobiota bacterium
CCTGAAACGGCAGCCACGGTGCGCCGATCAGTGGGGATGGTCTTCCAGGATCCTGACGATCAACTGTTCATGCCCACGGTGATTGAAGATGTCGCCTTTGGTCCGCTACATGCGGGATTATCGGCCAGGGAGGTGGAGGAGCGGGCCACCTCAGCCCTTGAGCGGGTTGGCATGGCGCATTTGAGGGCGCGACCGCCCTACAAACTGTCGGCCGGGGAGAAACGGGCGGTGGCGATTGCGACGGTGCTGTCCGGTGAGCCGGATGTACTGGTGATGGATGAGCCGTCCTCGAATCTCGATCCCCGTGGCCGGCGTCGACTCATGGATCTGTTGCGGTCTTTTGAGCACACCAGGATCATTGCCACGCATGACCTGGAGATGGTGGCGGAGATTTGCCCGCGGGTGATTGTGCTTGATGCCGGACAGGTAATGGCCGATGGACCCGCCGGTGAGATTCTAGGTGATGAAACCCTGATGCTCAGGCATGGACTCGAAAAGCCGCATAGCCTGAGGCATCATCATCCTCATTGAGGCGCTTGCGCCTCAATGAGGATGATGAGAGTTGCTAGGTTGTTAAGTTGCTGGAGTATGATTCTCCTACCCTCAACAACCCAACAACTTGACAACTCAACAACCGATTTCTCTTATTCCGGCTGTACCGACATCTTGGCTTCGATTTTGTCGGCGCCGGAGGTAGCCTCGCAGATGGATATCTTTTCCTTGACCGTCTTCGTTTTGATCACGCCCACCTTGCTGACCGAACTGTCCAGCACTTCGCCGGTATCGGGATCCTTGGTGACGTCGAGCGTGCCGACAACGAAGGCTTGGCCTTCGCTGACACCCTCGCGGGAGCCGCGGTTGATGATGATCTTTCCGTTTTTGGAGGAGACAACCGTTCCTTCCCACGGGATCTTATCGAGCTGCTTGACGAGAAACTCGACGGCCTGCCCGACCGCGTCTTCCACGGCCTTGCCGACATTGTCCTTCTTGAACGCATCCCCGCCACCGGTGAGTCCGCCGAGCGCGGAACCGGAATAACCGAGGCCCAAGCCCTTGCGTCCGGCTTTACCGACGACCTTTTTGGACGCCTTCACCTGCCCGGTGGTGGAGTCAACGACATAAATGGTGACGTTGATTTCAGCACTGTCGCTGGATCCGCCGATATGGATTCCCCGGAAGTTCAATCCGCCGCCGCCGCCGGCCGTGGAGTTCTGAACGTGGGTGATTTCCCCCTTCACGAGCAACTGGGCAGGAGTCATCTGGCCGATTTTGGGCGTCTTGTTGCCGCCCGCCATACGACCGGTGGCGCCCAGGTCCTGTTCGGCCATGGCCTCGGCGCGCATATCCTTTTCGCCCAGCACAATGAATTTTCCAGACCCCTGCAAGGCATCCGTCATGACGGCGCCCCAGGCATCGCCGATGTCCCACTGGCCGGACCAACCGGCCCGGTTCTCGAACTTGGTAACGGTAATGGAATAACGCAACCCGCCTTTGCCCGAGTCACCCGCAAAGGCACCGCTTGAAATGGCCAATGCCGCAACCGTCGCCCATGTCATAATTGTCCGCTTCATAGTCGTTCTCCTCTATCTTGATATATGCCGGTAGTTTAAGGAACTGGTGAAAACATTAGGACGGCGGGCGGGCGGTGTCAAGGGACAATAACGCTTGCGACAGACCCTAAATTCCTGTATGTTTCGACCTTTAATGGACACCCCCTGGGCGGGCCTTTTTTTGGGGTCTGAAACGGGTCTCCTTTTATTTGTGTAAGTTATTCCATAAGAATGAGTTATAACTATGTCTGAACAGCAGAAAAAGAGTGGGGCGTACGATGCCTCCCACATCACCGTCCTTGAGGGAATTCAAGCCGTGCGAAAACGCCCGGCAATGTATATCGGAGACACGTCGGTTCGCGGGCTTCATCACCTCGTGTACGAGGTTGTGGACAACTCGATTGACGAGGCATTGGCGGGGTATTGCACCAACGTCCAGGTTCGGCTGAATGCCGACGGCTCCTGCACGATCAATGACAACGGCCGCGGTATTCCGGTGGATATGCATCCGACCGAGAAGCGGCCGGCCGTCGAAGTCGCCCTGACCGTCCTGCATGCCGGCGGAAAATTTGACAATGACAGTTATAAGGTTTCCGGCGGATTGCACGGCGTCGGTGTCTCCTGCGTGAATGCGTTGAGCGAGTGGCTGGAAGTGGAGGTTCGTCGTGATGGCCAGATTTATCACCAGCGTTATGAGCGCGGCAAGCCGGTTTCGAAACTGGAAACCATTGGCAAGACCCGCGGAACGGGCACCAAGATTACGTTTCTGCCGGACACCCAGATTTTCACCGCGTCCATTAAGTTTGAGTGGGATATCCTGGCGAACCGTCTGCGCGAGTTGGCGTTTCTGAATGGCGGTATTGAGATCCACTTCTCCCAGGAAGAACCTCCGCGTGAGGAGCTTTTCAAATTCAAGGGCGGCGTGGTCGAATTTGTCGAGCACTTGAATCGCAGTAAGGTGGCCATTCATCCCAAGGTCATCGCGTTTGTGAAGGAACGGGACAACATTGAGGTGGAGATCGCGTTCCAGTACACCGACACCTACACCGAGACGATGCTGTGCTTTGCCAACAACATCAACACGATCGAGGGCGGCACGCACCTGAGCGGCTTCCGTTCGGCGCTGACCCGCACGGTCAACGCCTATGCGAAGGCCAATAAACTGATCAAGGAGGACAAGGAGAGTCTCTCGGGCGAGGATATCCGGGAAGGCATGACGGCTGTGATCAGTGTCAAGTTGCCCGGCCCGCAGTTCGAAGGCCAGACCAAGACCAAACTGGGTAACAGCGAGGTGGAGGGGATTGTCGCCACGGTGGTGAATGACGAGTTGTCCACCTATCTGGAAGAACATCCCCCGGTGGCCAAGCGCATCATTGAAAAAGCGTTGCTATCGGCCCGTGCCCGCGATGCGGCGCGCAAGGCCCGCGATCTGACCCGCCGCAAGGGAGCCCTGGATTCCGCGGCACTGCCCGGTAAACTGGCCGACTGCTCCGAGCGCGACCCGGCCCTGTGCGAACTTTACCTGGTCGAGGGGGATAGCGCCGGTGGTTCGGCCAAGCAGGGCCGCAACCGCGAGTTCCAGGCCATCCTGCCCCTGCGCGGCAAGGTTCTGAATGTGGAGAAGGCCCGCCTGGACAAGATCCTGAACAACAATGAAATCCGAACCATGGTCACGGCGATTGGCGCGGGGATCGGGGCGGATGAATTTGACGTCACGAAGGTCCGCTACCACAAGATCATCATCATGACCGATGCCGATGTGGACGGCTCGCATATCCGCACCCTGCTGTTGACCTTCTTCTACCGCCAGATGCCCCACCTGATCGAAAGCGGCTATGTCTATCTGGCCCAGCCGCCCCTGTACAAGGTGAGCCGCAAGAAACGCGAGGAGTACATCGACACGGATGAAACCCTGACCCGTAAGTTGCTGGAACTCGGGGCGGAGGACATGACGTTGAAGGTTGGCAGGAACAAGACGTTTGAAGGCAAGGAACTCATGTCGGTGATGGAATTGCTCCTGCAGATCGAGCAGGCGTCCAAAAGCCTCGCCCGCAAAGGCGTCAACCTTGAGGATTACCTGAAGAAGCGGAACAAGGCCGGCGGGTTTCCCCGGTATTATGTGACGATTGGCAAGGGCGAGGACGCAGAACACCACTACATCACCGACGACAATGAACTCAAGGAACTCCGCGAGGCGACAGAATTGAAGACGGGCTTGCAGCTTGAGATTTTCACTGAGAACGGGCAGTCCCATGGCGCCCCGAACGACTCCGCATTCCGGTGGCAGGAACTCTACGTCGCCAGCGCGCTGTCCAAGGTGGTGGAGGCCATTGAGAAGAAGGGTTTCACGTTGGATCACTTCAGCCGTCATGAAGACCCTGTCTTCACCCTGAAGGATGCGGATGACGGGGAGACGCCGATCTTCTCCCTGCTGAATCTGCTTGAGGTGATTCGCGAATTCGGGCGCAAGGGCCTGAATATCCAGAGGTACAAAGGGTTGGGCGAAATGAATCCCGAGCAGTTGTATGAGACCACCATGAACCCGGAGAAGCGCAAGTTGTTGAAGGTGGTGGATTTCGATGCCAGCAAGGCCGATCAAATATTCACGATCCTGATGGGCGATGAAGTGGAGCCGCGCCGCAAGTTTATCGAGGACAATGCGCTTAACGTCACGAATTTGGATATCTAAGCATGTACACACGAAACGAACTGATCGCCAATATCAACATCGAAGACGAGATGCAACGCTCGTACATTGACTACTCCATGAGTGTCATCATCGGGCGCGCGCTGCCGGACGCCCGTGACGGGATGAAGCCCGGCGCGCGGCGTATCCTGTTCGCCATGCGGAATCTCGGCCTGCTGCATAACCGTCCCTATAAAAAATGTGCGTACGTCGTTGGTGAAGTGCTGGGTAAGTACCACCCGCACGGGGATTCGTCGGTGTACGACACCCTGGTTCGCATGGCCCAATATTTCGCGATGCGTTACATGCTGGTGGATGGCCAGGGAAACTTCGGCAGTATCGACGGCGACAATGCCGCCGCCTACCGGTATACCGAGTCGCGCCTGACGAGCATGGCGGAGGAGATGCTGGCGGATATCGACAAGAACACGGTTGACATGGTGCCGAACTACAATGGCGACCTCACGGAGCCGGCCGTGTTGCCCTCCCGCGTTCCCAATCTGCTCCTGAATGGCAGCACGGGTATCGCCGTCGGCATGGCCACGAACATTCCCCCGCACAATCTTGGCGAACTGGTGGATGCGCTGGTGCACCTGATCGAGCATGAGAATGCCTCCGTTGATGATCTGATGAAGTATGTCAAGGGTCCCGACTTCCCCACGGGGGGGATCATTTGCGGACTCAAACCGATTGCGGACATGTACCGCACCGGGCGCGGTCTGCTGAAGGTTCGGGGCCGGGCGGGAATAGAGGAGGGCAAGCAGGGCAAGGAAAGCATCATCATCACCGAGATTCCCTATGCCGTCAACA
>CAYHEL010000199.1:0-5039 GCA_964355415.1 uncultured Verrucomicrobiota bacterium
GCCCCACCACTCGTGATATCACGTGATAGTAAGCCGCCGTTACCTCAACAATCCTAGCCTTGCGCATAGTCACCTCCCTAGGGTCTCCGCCCCAACTAATGCAAGACTAGCACAATCTATACTTGTGTAAATATATTTCTATACTAATAGCCTGTCGCCTTGTTCCAGTTCCATTGTTCCTGTTGTTCCAATAGCCTGTCACCTTGTTCCTGTTGTTCCTTTGTTCCCTCTGGGATCCACTACTCTCTCGCGATTGACGCAAGAAGACGTCCAGGTGCGTCGGCGTCGACTAGCGCTTCTCTCCTTGCCATTCCCCCCACCGCCCAGTATAAGAACAACCACACTTTCTCGGGAGAACTCGGGTGCGCATTATTCCAGCCTATGTCAGGAACAGTTATCTGGTCACCTTCACGATGACCCTGCTGGTGCTGACCTTCGTCATGTGCATCATGGTGCTATTCCGCATTGCCGACGCCATCGCGATGGGCGGCTCCCTGGCCTTGATCGGCAGGATTTTTCTGGCTGGACTCCCCTCTGCCTTCGGGTTCTCGATCCCCGTCAGCATCATTACCGCCGCCCTCCTGACCTTTGGAAAACTGTCGGCCAACGGCGAGATCACCGCCATGAAAAGCAGTGGTATCCGTATGCTCCAAATCATGCGGGAACCCATCATGTTCTCCCTGTTAATGGGCTCCGTGTGCCTGTATCTGAATGCCGATTTGATTCCCGCAAGTTACCACGCCCGGCGCGAGGCCCTGCGCCAACTCGGAATTGAATCACCCCTGCAATTGATCGAGGAGGGCCGCCCTATCCGGGATTTCCCCGGTGTCACATTCTACATCGGCTCCAAGCGCGACTCCGTCATCGAGGATATCATCATCTACCAGACACAACCCAACAAACCCGGACGAACCATCCGGGCTCAGCACGGTACCGTCACCCCGACGGCGGATAAAAACGGTTTGCTCATCAATCTCTTCGATGTCCGGATTGATCCGTTCTATGAGGATCGGCCCGGATCGGGCACCGCCGCCCATTTTCCCTATGTCATCGACCTGAGTCATCTCAACAGCGAAAACGCATCGGGAAACGCCAAGAAAAAAAGCGACATGACATTGCTTGAGCTCATGACTACCCTGGATACCATGAAACGATCCTACCCGGAACTGGATGAGCAGGGGCTGGCTCAGCAGGACATGTCGCTCCGGGTTGAGTTCCACAAGCGCCTGGTGCTCGCGGTTGCCTGTCTGGCCTTTATCCTGCTCGGCGCCCCGCTGGCCACCAAGACCCATCGCCAGGAAACCACCGTTGGCATCGGAATCAGTCTCGGTCTGATCTTCCTGTTTTACCTGTTTGTCATTGTGGCGGAATCACTGACAAAATATCCCTGGACGCAACCCCATCTGATCGTCTGGGTTCCCGCCGTCATGGCCATGGGACTGGGCATGATCCTGATCAAACGCTGTGATTAAAGAATCGTCAACGTACAGGTCGTTGTGGCTTCCGGATTTGCTGGGGATTATCCTTCTGGCAGCGGCGGCCACACTTCCATTTCTGACCTCCGACCTGGACATCAGGATTCTGTCCTTCTTCCATCATTCCGGGACGGGACATCCCTGGCCCCATGAGTTTGATCGGGGCTGGCGCGCTCTTTACACCTTCGGCACCTGGCCGGCTCTGATCACCGCTCTGACAGGCCTTGGAATTCTGGTCGCCGCCCTGTACCGTCCCGCTCTGGCGCGCTGGCGTCGACACGCCGCGTTGATCTTCCTGACCCTCGTTCTCGGACCCGGTCTTTTCGTTAACACGCTCTTCAAGGATCATTGGGGGCGTCCTCGTCCGCGCCAGGTCACGGAACTCGGCGGAACGATGAATTACCAGTGTTTCTTTGAAAAAGGGGTGTCCGGGCGCGGCAAGTCATTTCCCTGCGGCCACAGTTCCATGGGTTACTATTTTGTGGTGTTCTATTTTCTGGCGCGGCGCCGGCATCGGCGGATGGCCCTCGCGGCGCTCGCCGGGGCCCTGGCCTACGGGACACTGATTGGGGTGGCGAGAATGGCGGCCGGCGCCCATTTCGCTTCCGATGTCCTCTGGTCGGCCTTCTTCCCCGCCGCCGTGGCCTGGCTACTCTACTACGTCATTCTCAGGATTCCCCACCATGAGGATCATCCTTCGGTGGCCGGCAACGTTTCCCTGTGGCGGTCTCCCCTGATCGCCTGGGGCGCCCCGCCCCTGGCCATCGCCGCGATTGCCGCCGTGTTGCTGGCCACCCCGGCTTTTACGGAAATCCAGTACGACATGAAGAGTTCCGGCCCGGCGCCCCTGACCCTGCGCCTTCACGTTGATCAATGCCGCGTTTCCCTGAAGCCCAATGCCGACCTTCACTCCAGAATCCTTATCCGAGGCGAAGCGCAGGGATTCGGCTGGCCCTGGAGCCGTCTCCACCATCGCGCGGCGTGGGTTGCCGAAGGATCCCCTGTGTTGGACTTCACCTTCAAACCCAAGGGACATTTTTCAGAATTGGATGGGCAGGTTACGATTGAGATTCCGCCCGGAACGATCGTGACCGGAGCGCCCGCGCCCTGACAACCGAAGGACAAGCCCGGAGGGTATCCCCATGCCGGATGCAGGCCAGCACCTCGACCGCCCCCATCCGTTCGATCACCAGGAGGTTGTCATTTTCAACGAACCCCCATGGCCCCGGGGTTGACTGATTGAGAATCACGCCCAGAACCTCGAGTTTGGCGCCGCGCAAGGCCTGCAGGGAAAGCAACGTGTGGTTGATCGTGCCGAGTCCGGCTCTGGCCACCAGAAGAATCGGGAGCCCCATGGAAACCATGAGATCCAGCATGGTCTCCTGTTTGTTCAAAGGCACATGAAGGCCGCCCGCGCCCTCCACCACGACGAACTCATGCGCCTGACTCAATCGCCGGAAAGCCTGCCTGATCACGCTGGATCGTATAGAAAGGCCCGCCCGAGCCGCCGCCAGATGGGGGGAACAGGCCGGACGAAAACAATAGGGCGCCATATCGCCCCTCTCCGTTCGAGAGGGCCTCAACCCCGCCGCCTTCAGGCAAAACTCCAGATCCGGAGCGACCCACCGACCCTGACGTTTCACACACCCTGTCTGGACGGGTTTCATTGGCACCGCATCGCACCCACCCGACCGAAGCGTCGAGAGTAATGCGGCAGAGACAACGGTCTTGCCGACTCCCGTATCGGTTCCCGTCACAAAAAGACCCTGGGGGAAGATTGGGTTCATCACATCGTTGCCCCTGTCACACCTGCACCGAGGTCACGTTCGAGTTTGCCAATTGCAGGGTTTCTTCAATTTTGTGGCGCAAGGTTGCCATTTGATAGGGTTTGCGAATGACCCCGAGTGCGCTTTGTTCCGAAAACTTCTCAGAGATCTCAAGCTCCCCATAACCACTGGAAATGATAACGGGCAAAGTCCGGTCAATTTTTCGAATCTCGCGATAGGTTTCCTCGCCATTCATGACGGGCATGTTGAGATCAAGCAGGACGCAGGCAAGGTTCTTTTCCCGCGCCTTGATCACTCGAAGCGCCTGTTCGCCATCCGGGACCGAGATCACGTCATACCCGATGGCCTTGAGCATTTTGGTCGTCATCACCCGAATGGACTCATCATCATCGACGATCAATATGGCCCCCGTCCGGATCTTGTCTCCGCCGTTCACGACGGGAGCCGGCATGACGACAGCGGCGACCGCGGGTAACAGGATTGTGAAAACCGTGCCCTTACCTTCTTCCGAATGCACCTGGATGGCGCCCTTGTGACTGTTCACGATTCCCTGGACGGCCGACAGTCCCAGTCCGCGCCCGCTAAATTTCGTTGTGTAAAACGGTTCAAATATTTTCGACACGGCATCCGTCTTGATGCCGACTCCGGTGTCGCGCACCTCCAGGAAGGCATAGTCGCCCTCTGCCATCGCCGCGCCCGTCAAGGTTGACTGAAAAAACGCCCGGTCGCAACGCACAAGCCCCGTGGACACGGAAATCGTCCCCTCCCGATCCCCTATGGCCTCAGAGGCATTGATCAGGAGATTCATCACGATTTGCTGGATCTGGGCCTTGTCCGCCACCACGACAGGCAGGTTCTGACCATACTGGAAACGAAGGTTTATTTTTTTCGAGACCGACGCCTCAACCATGTTTTTCATCCCGGCGACCACCTCGTTCAAGTTGATTGTCCGGGTAACAAATTTCCCTTTTCCTGCGTAGGCCAGCATTTGGGCGCACAGTTCAGCGGCGCGTCGGGACGCCTTGATGATTTCATTGACGTTCTCACGGGCTGGCGCCGTCGGGGACAGTTCCGTCAGAGTCATGTCGGCGTTGCCGAGAATCGTCATCAGAAGATTGTTGAAGTCATGGGCGATACCGCCCGCCAGAATCCCGAGGCTTTCCATCCTTTGGGTTTCCCGTTTCAGCACATCCGCCTCATTGCGACGTTCTTCCGCCATCTTGCGCTCCGAGATGTCGCGAACCGTCACAAGCACGCAGGACTTTCCATTAAGATCGGCCGCCCGCATACTCACTTCCACCCAGAATAGGCGTCCAGACTGATGACGCGCCTGCCACTCGAAGGTCTGGGGATTCCCCGAGGAGGACTGACGGATTCGCTCCAGGGCGTGAATCTGGTCATAGGGCGGCACATTGGAATGCAAACTCGGCAACCCGGCCTTGAGCGCCTCCTCACGGGTATACCCGTATAGTTCACCCATACGACGGTTGACGTCCAGGATCACACCTGTTGTCGCGTCATGAACCACAACCGCATCGTTGACTGAATCAAAAATCGCGCGAAACCACTTCCGGCTTTCTTCAAGCGTTTTTTCCGCGCTTCGCCTCACCGCCAGTTCGGAGGACAGAAGCCGGCTTGTGTCCGACAATTGATCCGCCAACCGCTTGACATCATCCGTCATCCGATCCAGATCCAACGCACAAACCCGTTTGGCTTCCCTGGCATTGAATTCCCCCTCAATCAATGACAACAGGGGCGAAAGAACCCAGGCGAGATG
>CAYHEL010000200.1:0-5024 GCA_964355415.1 uncultured Verrucomicrobiota bacterium
GCCGGGCCGGATAACACCGTCCCTCAATCTTGCTCAAATCGGCTATGATCATACTGGAAGCCATTCCCTTTCAAAAAAATCAGAGCAAGAATTTGACAGTCTTCAATCACTTCGTCAAGAGCGCATCTCCGGCGCAAAGCGATGTGACCACCAACGGATATCCACCAGCCGGAGGCCGGTAGTCAGTCTCAATTCCCAAACAAGGCCACACCTTTAATTCCTGCGATCACAAACGATATGCCGACAATCATTGGAACCAGCGTGTACCCGACCACGTGAACGACAAGACCGGCCTGTTCTCCCCAGAACGTCTTCATCGCTTCCAGTTTGCCGAACTTCTCCGGCGCCTTGATCCGCATGATCAACGTGTAGACACCGTAGAGAAACGCCGCGACACCAACTCCGACTGTAATCAAGTTCATCTGATGAATCTCCTTCGACCATCCTATCATGTGCGTCATGGCGGGATTTCCGGATGAATGCCAGAAAAGCCGCGTAGCACTTTATTCGTTGTCAGGCACCCGCCTGACTGGAGAAGGTAAAAAACCATTCATATAGCGTCAAGGAAAACAGGGGGCAGTGGACATGATCGCACCTAAGTAGCAGTAAGAAACAATTTTTTCGAGACCCCAATTTACTTTACCCACCCACCCGAAACGCTTAGAGTCCACCCCTTATGAGAAGGGCGGTATAGATTCATGCTTGTTGACATTGTCATGCTCGTCGTCAGTCTTTGCGTTATCCTCTTTGCCAGCATTGTGTTTACCAATGGCGTTGAACTGCTGGGACACCGTTGCGGGTTCCACCAGGGCGTCGTTGGCAGCATCCTGGCCGCCGTGGGAACCGCGCTCCCGGAGACCATCATCCCGGTCATCGCCATCCTTGTATTTAACAATGCGGCCGCCCATGAAGTCGGGATCGGAGCCATTGCAGGAGCCCCCTTTATGCTGGCCACATTGGCTTTCTGTATTACCGGCTTGGCGGTTCTGATCTATTCGGCATTGGGGCGCCGGACGCGAACCATTCACACCGATGTCTCGGGAGTGACCCGCGACCTGTCTTTTTTCATCATTCTGTACACCGTTGCCATTCTGGCGTCATTGATTCACGGGCCTCATTGGATCCGGTGGGCGATCGCGGCGGGTCTGGTTCTGGGGTATGGCTTGTATATCCGGCAAACCCTCTCCTCCGACGGACACGAGATCGAAGAGGTCGATATCCTGCACTTCAGCACGTATCTCCGTTTGCCGGAAACTCGAATCGTTATCATCGCCCAGATTCTTGCCTCCCTGATCCTGATGACGGCGGGGGCGCACTACTTCGTTCAGTATGTCAGCGCCATCTCGATTCAATTCGGACTCTCGGCCATGATCCTTTCGATCATCATCACGCCCATCGCCACGGAACTCCCTGAAAAATGCAATTCCGTCATTTGGGTGGGCAAGGGTAAAGACATTCTGGCCGTAGGCAACATCACGGGCGCCATGGTCTTTCAAAGCAGTTTCCCGGTGGCCTTCGGCGTCGCCCTCACGACCTGGGATCTGACCGGGGTTCCCCTGGTCAGCGCACTACTCACCCTCGCCTCGGCGCTGATGTTGTATACCTGGGTCAGAATCAAGAAATCTCTCAACCCCTATATCCTTCTGGTCGGCGGGTCGTTCTACCTGATCTTCATGGTTTACCTGATCATGCGTGGCGGCTGAGGCCTACAGAACCTACACGATCAGCATGCAATCGCCGTAACTGTAGAACCGGTAACGCTCCCGGATCGCCTCTGCATAGGCCCGACGAATCAACTCGCCGCCCGCCAGCGCACTGACCATCATGATCAACGTGGAGCGCGGCAGATGGAAATTCGTCAGCATGGCATCCACCACCTTGAACACATAGGGCGGGTAAATGAAGATGCTCGTCCGCCCCGCTCGGGGCAACGGCAATCTTTCCGGTCCGGCGGCCGTCTCCAGCGTCCGAACCACCGTGCTGCCAACCGCGACAATCCGCCCCTTATTCCGCCTTGCTTCAGCCAGAGTGGCCACGGTGTCGGCAGTCATGTCAAATCGCTCCGCCTCCATGACGTGATCCTCAACGGTGTCAACCTTGACCGGCTTGAAGGTTCCCATTCCCACATGCAGTGTGACGACCGCCCGCGACACCCCCTGCCTCTCGAGTGTCCCGAGCATCGATTCGGTCAGATGCAGTCCGGCCGTCGGCGCGGCCACGGCGCCCGGCACCCTCGCATAAACCGTCTGATAGTAGAGGCGGTCTCGCGCCAGGATGTCCTTGGCAGGACATTCGGGACGTTTGATGTAGGGAGGCAGAGGCGGCAATCCGACCTCTTCCAGAACCTCCAGCAATGGACGATCCGAGTGCAGGCGAACCTTGATCCCGCCACCTTCCCGCCAGGCGACAACGTCAGCCAGGATCCGCCCCCCGGACATGATCAGTCTGGTGCCCGGCTTGGGCCTCCGCGCCGAGCCACATAGCACATCCCACTCGCCCTTCACGGTTTCCTCGAGCAGAAGAAACTCCACCCGCCCGCCTGTTTTCTCCTTATGCCCATAGATTCGCGCCGGTATCACACGGGTATCGTTGAGGACAAGGCAATCATGGGGACGGAGAAACGTCGGCAAGTCCCTGACGAAATGGTGCGACAAGGCGCCCGAGGCCCTGTCAACGAGCATCATCCGTGCGGCCTCGCGATCCTCCAGGGGCTCCTGCGCAATCAGATCGGGTGGCAGTTCAAAGTCAAAGTCAGCGGTTTTTGGCATCTCATTCCCAGACACAATCCCTCGTTGACACAGAGGCAATCGCGACAACGGGAGAATGCAAGAATCCAGCGGGGAGGTCAAGAGCGGGTAGAAACACGTCTTGTATTCAGCTTACGGGTCTCGACTTTGCGTTCGTATCGTCATACTCTAACGGGACACATGAGCGGGTTCTTGAAGAGAATGATACTCATTACGGGTGTTATGGCCATCCTGGGGATGGGACTAGCGTCGGCCTTCCGGCTTGAATTGAACTATTTGCGCAACAGGGCCGTCATTGATGACGCAGCGGCGCGATATCGGGTTCCGCCCTGTCTGGTTGCCTCCGTGATCTGGCAGGAGACGCGTTTTCATTCGGAATACCGCGGCAAGGCAGGGGAAATGGGTCTCATGCAAATCATGCCGCTGAGCGCGGGCGAGTGGGCCAAATCCGAGCACATTGCCAATTTTGAACCGGCCACGCTTATTGACCCGGGAACCAACATCCTCGCCGGAACCTGGTATTTGGGACGGGCCATCCGGCGGTGGAACACTCAGGCCGATCCCCTGCCCTATGCCCTGGCCGAGTACAATGCCGGGCGTTCAAGAGCCCTGCAATGGAAACGTAACACAGCCCGTTCGCCTGAACTGTTTACCGAGATGATCGAGTATCCCGGCACACGAAACTATGTGCGAACCATCTTGAAGAATTACCGGACATTCGGCAAGCCCTGGCAACGCTGGTAGCCGCTCACCCGCCCAGGCGGCCCAGATAGCGTTCCGCCTCCAGGGCAGCCATGCACCCTGACCCTGCTGCGGTTACAGCCTGCCGGTAGTGGGGATCCTGGACATCACCGCAGGCGAATACGCCCTCCACATTGGTCCGCGTGTGAGTCGTCACCAGATACCGGGCCTCATTCATCGCCAGAACTCCGATAAATGGCTTGGTATTGGGTTCATGCCCTATGGCCGCGAACATCGCGTGCACGGGAATTTCATTCCGTTCGCCTGTCTTGAGATTCTTCAGGCGCAACCCCGTCACTTCATTTCGCGCAACATCCAGAACTTCATCCACCACGCTATCCCAATGGATTTCAATCGCGGGATGGTTTCGCACCCGATCCGACATGATTTTTGAGGCCCTGAATTCATTCCGGCGGTGAATGAGCGACACCTTGCTGGCAAAACGGGTCAGAAACAGCGCCTCCTCCATCGCGGTATCCCCGCCACCAACCACAGCCACAGGCACATCACGATACAACGCGCCATCACAGGTCGCACAGGCCGACACGCCCCTCCCCATTAATTTCTGCTCGGACTCGATGCCGATATACTTGGCGCTGGCGCCGGAGGCAATGATGACACTGGTCCCTTCAACGGTCTGGCCCTCATCGAGAACGATCTTCAGCGGTCTACCTGTAAAATCAACCCGCACCACCTCGCCACGCAGGAAGGTGGCGCCAAAGCGTTCCGCCTGCTCCCGCATTTTCATGACCAGGGTCGTTCCATCGATTCCCTCCGGGAAACCAGGGAAATTCTCGACATCCGTGGTGGTGGTCAACTGACCGCCAGGCTGGATCCCCTCAATGACAACGGGCTTGAGATTGGCGCGCGCCGTATAAATGGCCGCTGTCAAACCCGCGGGACCGGTTCCGATAATGATGACATTCTGCATGGGTGGAATCTCCGAGAGGTGTTGATGATCAGGTATATCGAAGAACTTCTTCAACCGTGGTATAGCCGTCCAGAATGTTCTTGATCCCGTCCTGCCGCAGCGTGCGCATACCGAGTTCAATGGCCTTGGACCGGATCACGAGCGTCGGTTTCCGTTGATTGATCAATTCCCGGATCGGATCACTGATACTCATGTATTCATAAATCCCCTTGCGCCCCTTATAGCCGGTATTGTTGCATTGACCGCACCCTGTTCCATAGTAGAAGTTCTGATCGCCCACATCCAAACGCGACAGGCCCAAGCGCTCCAGAATCTGATCATCCGGGCGATACGCGGTTTTGCAGTTCGTGCAAACCTTGCGAACCAGACGCTGGCCGATCACCGCCTCCATGGTTGACGAAATCAGATACGGTTCAACATCCATATCAATCAAACGGGTCACGGCGCCCGCCGCGTCGTTGGTGTGCAGTGTGCTGAACACGAGATGCCCGGTAAGCGAGGCGTGCACGGCAATATGGGCCGTGGTGAGATCGCGAATTTCGCCGATCATCAACACATCCGGATCCTGGCGCAGGAAGGCGCGAAGAACGCGTTCAAACGTGTTC
>CAYHEL010000201.1:0-5007 GCA_964355415.1 uncultured Verrucomicrobiota bacterium
CTGCTGACCGTCGTCGTGACAAGCGGAATGGTCGGACTTCATCTTATTGAGCGATGGCCATTTCTCGACTGCCTCTACATGACGATCATCACGATCTCCACCGTCGGGTTCGGTGAAGTCCTTCCCCTGTCACCGGCGGGGAAGATTTTCACCATGTTCCTGATTCTGGGGGGGGTGGGAACCATGGCGTTCGTTGCGTCCGTCGCGCTGGAAACCATTATTCACCGCCAGATTCGATCACTAACAGGGAGGCGAAGCATGCAGAAAGACATCTCTAAACTCACTCATCACATAATCGTCTGCGGCTGTGGCCGGATGGGACGCCTCGTGGCGGATAGTCTCAAGGAGGCGGGACGCGATGTGGTGGTGGTGGAGAACAACCCGGAGGTTGCCGAGGAAGCCCTTGAGCGGGATTGCCTCGTGCTCCAGGGTAACGCCACGGAAGAGAAAATCCTGGCGGACGCAGGAATTGAGCGGGCCTCAGCCCTGATCGCCACCCTGAGCAGCGACGCGGATAATCTGTTCCTGACCCTGACTGCCCGCGGCATGAGCAAGGAATTGACCATCATCGTCAGGGCCAATGACCAGTACAGTACCCGAAAATTCCATTTGGCCGGCGCCAGCCGGGTCGTGCTTCCCGACGTGGTCGGAGCCGATCATGTGGTGCGCCTGCTCATGCGGCCATCGGTTGTTGATTTTGTGGATTTTGTTGCCAAGGACGGCGGAATGGAATTGGAGGTTCGCCAGATCGAGATCACGGAAAGCAGCCCCTTTGCCAACAAAACACTCGCCGAGGCGCGCATCCGGCAGGCCACGGGGTGTATTGTGCTGGCCATCCGAAGGCCGGGACAAAAAACCCTGTTCGATCCGGGCCCGGAGGCCCGGATTCTCTCCGGCGATACCCTGTTGGCCATCGGGTCATCCGAGCCCGCCGCCTCGAAATAGGACGCTATTGCCTGTGATTTTGATTTTGGCTAGAATGAAGCCTTCATGTAAGGAAACCGTATGAAAAAAACCATCTTGTGTATCGGTGCGGGTTACGTCGGCGGGCCCACCATGGCCATGATCGCCCGGAAATGCCCGGACTACAAAGTCATCGTGGTGGACATCGATGCCGCCAGAATCAAGGCCTGGCAGTCTGATCACCTTCCCATCTACGAGCCCGGACTTCAGGAACTGGTGAAGACCTCCCTGAACAAAAACCTATTCTTCTCCACCGATGTGGATGCGGGAATCCGGGAAGCCGATATCATCTTCGTCAGCGTCAATACCCCCACCAAGACCTTCGGCCAGGGCGCGGGGCGCGCGGCGGATCTCCAGTATTGGGAGAAGACGGCCCGCCAGATCAAGGCCAACGCCACCTCCGACAAAATAGTCGTGGAGAAGAGCACGCTCCCGGTTCGCACCGCCGAGGCCATGGAGCGTATTCTGCACTCCGGCAACAGAACCGTGCATTTCGAGGTGCTTTCCAATCCGGAATTTCTCGCCGAAGGCACCGCCACCAAGGATCTCGAAAACCCGGATCGCGTGCTCATTGGCGGACACAACACCGAATCCGGCCAGCGCGCCGTCGCGGCCCTGGTGGAGGTTTATGCGGGCTGGGTTCCGCGTGACCGCATCCTCACGACCAGTGTGTGGTCGAGCGAACTGTCCAAACTCGCCGCCAATGCCTTCCTCGCCCAGCGCATCAGCTCAATCAACAGTCTCTCCGCCCTCTGCGAAAGCACCGAGGCGGATGTCACCGAAGTGGCGCGCGCCATCGGGATGGATGCCCGTATCGGGTCGCGCTTCCTCAATGCCAGCGTGGGATTCGGAGGCTCCTGTTTCAAGAAAGACATCTTGAATCTGGTCTATCTCTGCCAGCACTACTGCCTGCATGAAGTCGCGGCCTATTGGGAGCAGGTGGTAAAAATGAACGAGTATCAGGAGGATCGGTTCGCCGAGAAGATGATCTCCTGCATGTTCAACACCGTCGCCGGCAAGCGGATCGCTGTGTTCGGATTCGCCTTCAAGGCCGACACCGGCGACACCCGCGAGAGTCCCGCCATCCGGGTCTGCCGGTTCCTTGTCGAAGAGCGGGCCGTCGTCGTCGTCACGGATCCCAAGGCCTTGGACAACGCCCGGAAGGATCTCGCCGACCTGGGTGGGAAGATCAGTTACGAGCCGGATCCCTACAAGGCGGCGGAGGGCGCCCATGCCCTGGCTGTGGCAACGGACTGGGGGGAGTACACGACTTTGGATTTCAAGCGAATCTACGACAGCATGGCCAAGCCGGCGTTTATCTTCGATGGCCGAAACTGCCTCGATCACAAGTCCCTGTTTAAGATCGGCTTCAATGTGTACCCCATCGGGAAAGTCCCGCTATGCCACCTGTGATTACCATGAAGCCTTTACGCATTGGAATTATCGGCATGGGTGGCTTTGCGGGTGTTCACCACGACGTGATCGCCCGTCTCGAAGAATCCGGAGAGTTCCGCCTGGTCTGCGCCTGCGATCCGAAGATGGAAGCGTTTACTGAACGGCAGCAGACGTTACGATTCGCCCCACGCGGGGTTCGCGTCTTCCCGGACTACCTGGTCATGCTCGATGCCTGCCTTTCGGATTTGGATGTCGTCACCATTCCCACGCCAATTCCGCTGCATGCCCCCATGCATCGCGCTTGCGTGGAACGCGGATTGGCTGTCTACCTGGAGAAACCACCCACCCTCGACCACGCCGAACTCGAACGTATGATCGAGGTTGAGACCAGGGCCGTCCGACAAACGGTTGTGGGTTTCAATTTCATCATCGAACCCGAGCGACAGGCCCTCAAACAGCGTCTTGCGGCCGGGGAATTCGGGCGTGTAAAGAGGGTTGAAGTCTACGCCCTGTGGCCCCGTAATGCCTCCTACTTCACACGGGCCGACTGGGCGGGACGTCTTCAAAAAGACGGACGCCTGATATTGGATTCCTGCATCGGAAACGCCATGGCGCACCAGGTGTTCAACGCGTTGTTCTGGTGCGGGGCCGACTCCCACTGGGCGTGGGGTGACATCGAACGGGTGCAGGCGGAACTTTACCGGGCCCATGCCATCGAGGGGTTGGACACGGCCTTCATGGCGGCCACCACCCGCCAGGGCGTGGATCTGCGACTGGCCATGAGTCATGCCTGTCAGGGCCGACAGTTTCAGGAAGAGTGCGTGGTCTGCGAGCAGGCAACCATCCGCTATCACATATACAACTCCGGTCCTTCCGGGCAACTGTACTCGGTGACGTGGAATGATGGCCGCGAGGAAACGGGCGGTCCCGTGGATCGTAGAATTGAGGACATGAATTTCAGGGCCTATGCCACGTATCTGCGGGGGGAGACTGACCGGCCGGCGAGCAGGCTTGCCGATTGCCGTTCATTCGTCCACCTGAACAATCTGGCCTATATCGCCGCGCGCAAGATCACAGACGTGGCCGATCCCCATATCACCCGTCTTCCCGATGGGAACCTGGAAATTTCGGGGTTGCCCGGGGTGACTCGGGAGTTTATCAGCAGCGGACGCTTCCCCAGCGCCCAGGCAATACCCTGGGCCGTTCCTGGCGGATCGGCCACCCCCGCTGACCTGCCAGCCCTTGAGTCCGTGGTGAAGGAGATGGCGGACGCGGCCTCGCGCCGCAGGACGGCAGCGGGGACACCATCATGAGCGCGGGTTTTGCCACGCGCATGATGACCGAACCCGATAAACGGGTCTTGTTCAAATTTGCCTGGAATTTCGGATGGAAAGGCATGCGGGCTGTCTCACGTTTCGAAAAACGGATGGCCAACGGGGAGGACTTCTTCCCGGCGTTCCTGTTCATCTCCGTTACGGATCAGTGCAATCTCTCCTGCCAGGGGTGTTGGGTCACACCCTGCTCGCCCCGTCGCGAACTCGACCTCGAAACACTCGACGGTCTGGTTCGGCAGAGCAAGGCGAAGGGATCGTTTTTCTTTGGCATTCTGGGCGGTGAGCCGCTGCTCCACAAAGGACTGTTTGATCTCTTCGGGCGTCACCCGGATGCCTATTTTCTGCTCTTTACAAACGGAACCCTGATCACCGATGCCATCGCCAAGGAAATGCGGCGCCTCGGTAATGTGAGCCCTCTGATCAGCATTGAGGGCACACGCGAGGTCAGCGATGAGCGGCGCGGCGGAAATAACGTCTACGACCGGACTCTGGCGGGACTGGAGCACTGTCGGCGAAACCGGTTGGTCATTGGCGCGGCGACCAGTGTTTGCCGCTCCAATCTAAACGACCTGGCCTCCGAGAGGTTTGTCCGGGAGTTGGCGGATCGGGGCGTGCATTACCTCTGGTATTACATTTACCGGCCGGTAGGCCCCAAGCCGACCCCCGAACTGGCGCTGGATCCCGAGCAGGTTGTTGCGTTGCGTCGGTTTATTGTGGATTTGCGCAGCAGGTCTCCGCTCATGGTTGTGGATGCGTACTGGGATCATGAGGGGAAAGCCCTGTGTCCTGCGGCCGTTGGTATGGCGCATCACATTGGCCCCGGCGGTGACGTCGAGCCGTGTCCGCCGATTCAGTTTGCAGTGGACAACATTCATGCGGGCAAACCGCTGGCCGAGATGTTTCGGGATTCCGAGTTCTTAAAAGCCTTCCGCGATTTCTCCCGGACATCGACACGGGGGTGCGTGATCATGGAGGATCCTGAACGGTTGAAGGCATTTCTGATGGCACAGGCGGCTCGTGATACCAGTGGCCGGGGCACAGGTTACCAGGAGTTGTCCGCCATGCTCCCGCACGTCAGTCACAACGTGCCGTCGGCGGAGATCCCCGAGAAGAGCGCCATGTACCGGTTTGCGAAGAAGTACTGGTTCTTCGGATTCGGCGCCTACGGCTGAGATTCGCAACGAACTGCGAGTATCAACTTGCTATAAGGCAACACCTTTTCGTATTGTTCCGGCCTGCTTTCCGGAGAGGTGGCCGAGTGGTCTAAGGCGCGGCACTGGAAATGCCGTGTGCTCCTAAAGGGCACCGTGGGGTC
>CAYHEL010000202.1:0-5000 GCA_964355415.1 uncultured Verrucomicrobiota bacterium
GCAGAATGAGTTATTCCTGGGGAATCTGGACGCCAAGCGTGACTGGGGTCATGCCCGGGACTATGTGGAGGCGATGTGGCTGATGCTCCAGCAGGAGCAGCCGGATGACTATGTGGTTGCCACGGGCGAAGCGTACAGTGTGGCGCAGTTCCTGGACGAAGTGTTCGGCATTCTGAACCTCGACTGGCATGACCATGTAAAGATTGATCCGCGGTTTTACCGGCCGGCCGAGGTGGATTACCTGCTGGGTGATGCCTCCAAGGCGCGGGCCAAGTTGGGGTGGAAGCCGCGCATCACGTTCAAGGAATTGGCGCGGGTGATGACGGACTATGATCTGGAGTTGGCTGAACGGGAAGCCCATGCGGCATCCTTTGGCGGGAAGCGGGGGTAAAAGCGCGTCGGAGGTCCTCCGGGAAAGAGTTGATCGGCTCAATTAACAGCTTGTTGTGAGCCGGTCTTCCGGGTAGGATCGGCTCATGAAATACAACTGGCAACACGCTGGATGGCCTGTTTTCCGCTGGGAGAAGGAGCGGATCGGCGAGGTTGTTTCGCGCTTTGACGTTCGGCTGGAGCGGGTCAAAGCGGTTCTTGCCGCCTTTGATCCCGCGACGGAGGAAGGAAAGCGTCTTGAGGCGATGGTTGCTGAAGCGATCAGCACATCCGCCATTGAGGGGGAGAATCTGGAACCCCGGGATGTGATGTCTTCCATGATGAACCGGTTGGGGCGGAATGCCAGACCTGTTGAAGTCCGGGACTACCGTGCATCGGGTATGGCGGCCATGCTGTTGCAATTGCGGTCGGATTTCAATGAACCGCTGTCCGAAACGATGTTGCTGGACTGGCACCGGTTGCTGTTTGAGGGATACCCCGTGCGCGAAGCGCCTGATGTCATGGGGGGGTATCGGAAGGATGCCATTTATGTGAAATCGGGTACGCTGGATGAGGACGAGATCGGGTTCGAGGCGCCATCACCCGGGGCGGTGCCCAGGGAAATGAGGTATTTCTTCCGCTGGTTCAACCAATCGCGACAGGACGGCATGGCGCCGGTTATCCGCGCGGCGGTAGCGCATCTCCATTTCGAAACCATTCATCCGTTTTGTGATGGCAACGGGCGGTTGGGGCGGGCGCTGGTAAGCAAGGCGGTGGCGCAGCATGCGGGGATATTTGTGATGGTGCCGTTTTCCGTAGGGTTGTACGAGCATCGCAAGGATTACTACGCGGCATTGCATTCGGCCTCCTTCACCTTGGACCTGACGGAGTGGATCGCCGTGTTCGCCGGTTTTCTGTGTGACTCCCTGCAGGGGTACGAGGAAGAACTTGGGTTCCAAATCCGGGTCCTTTGCCTGATGTCGCAGGTTAGGGACCGTCTGAATGCCCGTCAGATCAAGGCCTTTGACCGGATGGCGAGGGAAGGGGCGAAGGGATTTGCCGGCGGCATGAGTGCGGGTAAATACCAGAAGATCGTCCATGTCTCCAAGGCCACTGCGACGCGGGACTTGGCGGAGATGACGGCGATGGGATTGCTGATCCGGCGTGGCGAGGGAAGCGCGGTTCGATACGACATTGCCGGAGTGTCCCGTTAACGATTTGCGGGAGGAGGCGACTGCGGAGTCGTCCGATGCGAAGGTTGGCAGAGAAAGACCTCAAAGCGGTTGAAATGTAATTTGTTACTATGCGACCCTGTGGCCCGCTAACGTCACGGCTGACCGGACGGCGAACCCGCCGCGGGTGAGCCGTACGGTCGAGCCGATTCGCAACTATTTCAATGCCCTTTGTATCTGCAAGGGATCTTGACGTAAATCCAAGACACGCCACACAATGACATCATGGCTTCGATTGATCTGGTAATAAACGGCATATGGAAAACGTTTTGAGAGAAGGCGGTAATAGCCAAACACCTTGGGGTGAATTCCGGCATAAAGAGCAAGGGCATCAATGTCGGAAGCCAAGGAATCTAAAAAATACTCGCCCAGTCCCTCGCCTTGCCGCGAATAGAAGATCCTTCCTCGATCAAGGTCTTCGGATGCGGAAGCAAGGATCTTGATGCTCATCGAATACGCTTCCGGAGATCCCTTTTCGCCTGTTCCCAGTCAAGAATCGGTTCCACCCCGTTTTTGACGCGGCGAGCTGTTTCAGCCAAAGCCGCCTTGTGCCATGCCGGAGATTCAGTCAAAACTTCATCTTGGGTTAGATCAACCCAGATCGCCTCCATCACGCGAAGTTTTTCTGGTCTTGATAAGCGGTCAATTGCCAAGGTAGTTGTCATGGTTCAAATATTAATCGGAAGTTATCTGTATTTCAAATCAACTTTCTGATCATTTTCCTGATGCGAACGTCAGCGTTGATGCCATGAGGAAGCCGCGCTCGGCGCGGGTTCCGAAGTCGCATCCGACGCTTTGTGTGCGCCCAGCATGGGCGCGTTGTAAATGGGGTGAAAGTCCCCTGTAGGAGGACCGTCACATGAAAGTGTGAAAGAACTACTACTCGAAGCCAACGCTGGAAGGGTAACCGACTGGCGGGAGGAAGGCTAGAGGAAACCGGTGGGCCGACGAACAGAAACCGCATAGGAAGGCCGGCCACGATGCGACGAACTGGCACAACACAGCGAAGTCGCGGGTTCAGTCGTGGAGGTTCCGCCATAGGCGGATCCGCCTCCGGCGGAAAATGCGGCGGTCGCGCCGGGAAGCAACGCGTTCTTACCTGGGGAGGCCCCGCCGAGGCAACTTGGCGGGGAGTCAGCAGGCCGTAGTACCGAACAGCGAGCCGGGGGCTGGAAGATGCCCATAACGGAGACACCGGAAGACTCGATGCCGGGAAGGGCCGAGAAAAATTCCCGACATGCGCACATTATGGATTACTCTTCACTACGGGCCGGACGCCAGTGTCTGACTTGACCCGCCGAAGCCTTGGCGGAGAAGGTTCGGAACCGCCGTATGCCGACCGGCACGTGCGGTGGTGTGGCACCTGTGAACTGACCTACTGGGTCAGTTCACGGGGAGCCGATTGGGTGCTGTGTCACATGAACATGATCGGCGTATCTTGGATCATGAACGTGAGTTGTTTTTTCCCGTCTTGCTTTGTAAACCAGTAGTCAATGACGACCCAATGCTTGTCCTTGACTTCGATCTCCTTTTCAATCCGGCTTGATCCCTTTTGGGAGACCGCCGCTATCTTGTGTTTACCGGGGGCAAGTTGAAATGTGTGCTTCACCCAGGTGTGCGAGTTGCCGACAGCAAAATCGGCAGAGACTGCCTTCTTCCCGTTGATGTGGACTGTGATGTCCACGGGAGACATGTCGAAACTCTGGTTGCTGACGTACAGCACGAAGTTCCCGTTCGTGGTCTGCGGCAGAACTTCCTCCTGCGCTTTCCATGAACCGTCGTCGGCTCGACACGCCAAAATGGACCATGAAATCACTGCTGCAACGAATGCCGCTGTCTTCATTCTCTGTCTCCTTGTTTTCGTCCAACGACAGCACTGAGGCGCGCGGGCTACCGCGTCGCCTCCGGTGCCTTGTTGGCTTCTGGTTGCTTTATAGGATCTCCCAAGAGCGTGCAGGTAAGATTCGGCTTCATCAGCGGAATCTTCATTCCATCCGAAGCTTCCGGTTTGACTGTTGTGTACTGCCCGTTGATGGAGAGCACGCGATCCTTTGCTCGGAACTCTACGTGCCAGACGTCCGCTAACTCTGTAATCGTGGCAGGTTCAGGCCATATCTCAGTTTTTATCGAGCACAATTGGTCAAAAACCCGCTTTGCGGTGTCGCCCACTCTTGTGATCTCCTCTGGCGTTGCTTTGGATGAGGGCAGTAGAGAGACCGTCAACTTGGGTTGAGCGCCTTCGTATCGTAGGAATTCAGTAGCGAGCCAAGGAATCCTGAAAGTGCCACTGTCCTTGGTTATCAGGTTCTTGCCGAATGATCTGTGGTTGAAGTCCATCGTATATGAAATGGTAACACCGTCTTGATCAATGCTATCAACGGTGTAAGACGACGATCCATGGTCGTCTGGCCGGCTGATGACGAATCCAGCTGTCCACCTTTCCGTTCTCCGTTTCGGGTCGTCGGTCTTTCTTCCGTAAACGGCCACAGCCGATTCGCCATCTTTCTGAAGCGAGAGCAGCCTCGACGCAAACCAGTTGCGAGACCACTCAGAGTTTTTGTTGGTAGTGGTTTCCTCGACCGGCGTTGAAGGATGGGAACATCCGGTGATGATCAGGGGAATCCCCAGAAGGAACGCCGTGCATGCCAAAACGATTTGGAATCCCGCGTTTTGCGGTGCTTGTTTGTGAAATATCATTCTTGAACCTCCTTCTCAATGCCAACGTCCGCCTTCTCGGTCGGCGCGGAGCGACGTACCGAGCAAGGCGTTGATTCGGCGCTCCTCTACTGGTTCGCTCCGTGTGCGCTTGTGCCCGCACAGAGCCATGCGTCACCAACCTTCTTGAAGTCCATGTATGTCGCGGGTGCTTTGTTGATCACGATGGCAGACACATTCGCCTCGGAAGCAACGTCGGGCCAGATGATCGCCTTGGCATAGTATTCGAAACTCCTTTGCTCTTCCTTCCACGCTTCAGGTGTCAGCCTACTCAACCTCAAGCTCTCTTCGGGTGTGCAGCAAGCACGCAGAATGTCGAGATTCTTTGAACGAATGGCTTCTAGAAGAGTGGACCAGGATTTTTGCGGAGTAGAGGTATCCGGCTTGTCTTTTCTGGCTTCGTTCGTTTCGGGACGAGGTACCGGTATCTTGTTGGTGGCCTCAAAGGTCGACGTCGAAGCATTTGCATTCGGCCCTGATCGTCGCGAGTTCCACACACAGACACACCCCACTCCCAGACACAGTGCTATTGCCAGAACTCCGATCCTTCTCTTCATGGCATTATTGTCCTCTTGCCGAACGTCCGGCGTCATGATGCCGAGCTTGCGAGGCTATCATGGACGCCGTTGTTGGGGTTTGTCTCCATCTTCTATTTGGTTCCTGCCACCATCAGTGCCACGGCCA
>CAYHEL010000203.1:0-4975 GCA_964355415.1 uncultured Verrucomicrobiota bacterium
AATTCGCCGCAGGGGATGGAGGAACTGTGCCGGAGCCCCGTTAAAATGCGCGTCCGGCCCTATTACCTCTTCCAGTGCGACCTGGTGCGGGGGGTGGAACATTTCCGGACCCCCATCAGCAAGGGCATTGAGATCATGGAATACCTCAGGGGCCGCCTGAGCGGGCTGGCCATCCCCACCTATGTCGTGGATGCGCCCCATGGGGGCGGCAAGATCCCGGTGCTCCCGAATTACATCATCTCCTCGAGCCCGACTCATACCGTGCTCCGTAATTATGAGGGAATGATCGTCAACTATCCCGAGCCGTCACAATCCATGCCCCGCACACCTCCTTCCACGAACGCCCGTTCCGGAAGTCATGGAGTCTGGGAAGTGGCCGCCGGACATTCCTCCGCGATCACCCCCTCCGGCGCACATCGCCAGAAGCGCAGGGCCGCCAGGAAGATGCAACGCGGAGAGGCACAGTCCCATCCGGAATTCAGCACGCTTCTGGAATCCCTCATGTCGGAACCCGGAGGATGATCCAGACGTGAGCCTGACCATTGGGATGACGTATGATCTCCGTCGTGATTACCTGGCGCTGGGATTCAAGGAGGAGGAGACGGCGGAGTTCGATGCCGATGTCACGATCGACACCATTGAGCAAACCATTGCCGAACTCGGATTCAAGCCGGATCGGATTGGCCATGCCAAGGCCCTGTGCGCCCGATTGGCGGCGGGGTCACGTTGGGATCTGGTATTCAACATCGCGGAGGGACGCCTCGGACGTAGCCGCGAGGCCCAGGTTCCCTGCATGCTGGAAGCCTACGATATTCCCTACACCATGTCCGATCCTCTCGTCTGCGCGGTGACGCTGGATAAATCCATCGCCAAACGCATTCTCCAGTCGGAAGGGTTGCACACTCCCGGGTTTCATGTCGTGCGGAGCAAGGACGACATCGCCCATGTCAAACTGCCCTACCCGCTCTTTGCCAAGCCGATCGCCGAGGGGACAGGCAAGGGCATTGACCGCACATCCTGCGTTAACAACCCGGATGAACTGCGTTCCGTGTGCCTGGCCCTCCTCGCAAAATATGACCAACCGGTTCTGGTCGAGGAGTTCCTGCCCGGCCGGGAATTCACCGTGGCCATTCTGGGGACGGGCGCCAAAGCGCGCATTCTGGGCACGATGGAGGTTTGCCTGCGGCCCAATGCCAAGACGACGATCTATACCTACGAAATGAAGGAACAGTGCGATAATTTCGTGGATTACCACCGCCCCGCCCGCAACCCCGAAACAGAGGCGGTAGAGAAACTCGCCCTGGATTCCTACCGCGTGCTCGAACTCAGGGATGCAGGCCGTGTGGATATCAGGATGGACCGGAACGGCGTGCCCTCATTCATGGAAGTCAATCCCCTGCCGGGTCTTAACCCGATCCATTCAGACCTGCCGATCATCGCGAACCAGGAGGGCGTGAGTTTCAAAGCCGTGATCAGCGCCATCATTGAGAGTGCCCGCGCCCGTCTTCCTGTTACCCCATGAAAAATCGTCCCGAACCGGTTCTCATTCTTCACCATGCCATACCGGCGCCGGGCAGTTGTCATAACGCCGAGAGCGATGCAGGCGTGATGGATGAGGTCAAGGCCGTGGCCTCCGCCCTGACCGGGCTGGGGATCCCCCACCGGATCGCCGCCGTTGACGCCTTGACCGCTCTTCCGGAGCTACTCAAGTCAGCGCCGGAACCGCTGGTCGTCAATCTGGTCGAGAATTTTCCCGACCGGCCGAACGACGCCATGCAGGTGCCCACCGTCTGCGAGGCCTTCGGCAAGGAGTGCACGGGCAATGAAAGCTCCTGCCAAACCCTGGCCCTGGACAAGTGGCGCACCAAGGCCGTTTTACAGGCGGCAGGTCTGCCTGTTCCGGCCGGCACGCTCTGCCCCGTTGGAGCAAAAGCCAAGCCGGATTTTCCAGCGCCGTGGATCGTGAAACCGCTTTTCGCCGACGCCAGCGAAGGCATTCACGCTTCATCGGTCATCCGGGGACAGGCCAGCGCCCTAAACAAGGCAGTGGCCCGCGTCCATCAGGACTTCAATCACCCGGCGCTGGTGGAACAGTTCTTCGGGGACCGCGAGATCAACATTGCCATTCTCCAAAAGGGAAACCACATCACGGCCCTTCCGGTTGCCGAAATTGAGTTCCGTGACTTTGGCAAGGACCGGCCGCGGATTGTCGACTATGCCGCCAAATGGCATACGGACACGTTTGAATACAAGAACACCGTGCGGGTTGTCCCTGCGAAACTTCCCGCGCGCCTGGCCCTGCAACTTCGTCAGGCCGCCCTGGACGCGTGGCAGACGTTGGGGTGCCGTGACTACGCAAGGGTGGACTTCAGACTCAATCGTGCGGGCAAATTCGTCATTCTGGAGGTCAATCCCAACCCGGACATCTCGCCGGACAGCGGATTTGATGCCGCGCTGAAGGCGGAGGGGATCCCGTACCGGAAATTTGTTCAGGCGCTCTATGATAATGCCAGGGCGCGGCTTGTTTCCAAGACCCCTGCGGCAACTCCTGTTTTGTCCGACAGTAACGGGGACAAGCAGCCCGGAATTCTGATCCGTCACTCTGTGGCTCATGACCGTGACGCCATTCTGTCATTCATGAAGGGAACAAGTTTCTTCCATGAGGGCGAACTCGACGTGGCACGGGAAGTCCTGGATGAGGCCATTGCGAAGGGTCCCGATGACCATTACCAATCATTCACTTTGCTGGACAACGGCATTCCGTCCGGCTGGATTTGCTTCGGACCGACCCCCTGCACCATTGGAACATTCGATGTCTATTGGATCGGGGTCAGTTCAGCATCCCAAGGCCGGGGGTTTGGACGCACCTTATTGGAACACGCCGAAAACAAGGTCCGGAATCGCAATGGCCGGCAGATCATCATTGAAACATCAGGGAAACCTCTTTATGACTCGACGAGGGGTTTCTATCTCAAGACCGGGTATCAGGAGGTAGCCCGAGTTCCTGATTTTTATGGCCCGGGCGATGACCGCGTGATCTATGCGAAGCGGTTGACTTAGCCAGCAATCCCCCATCACGACCGGGCGATCCACCTCGGAGACGTCCCACGCAGGAAAGCGGCTCCACTCATGGGCTTGCGCCCCTCCGGCTGAACCTCAAGGAGACGGATCGCCTGATCGGCCGCCTTAAACAAGGGGCCATCCCCGCCCACATCCAGTAGCGTGCCCGGAAGGGCCCTGTCAGAACTGCCGGAAGCGGGATCAAAGGGTTCGACCCGTGTGGCAAGAACCTTGAGGACCTTGCCCGGTTCATCGGGGAGGTCACAGAAGCAGCCCGGCCAGGGATTGAAGGCCCGGACCCGGTTATGCAAAGTGAGGGCCGGTTGATTCCAGTCGAGCCGACCATCCTGCTTCTTCAATTTCGGCGCCACGGAGGCCAGGGAATCGTCCTGGGGTGTCCGTGGCACTGTCCCCGCCCTGATCAGTTCCAGGGTCTCACGCAGCAGTTCAGCGCCTACCACGGCCAATTTGTCGTGGAGTCGGCCACCGGTATCTCCGGGGTCCACGGGAACCTCGCGTTTCAGGATCATATCGCCCGTATCCATGCCCTCGTTCATGTACATCGTCGTGACCCCTGAAACGGCATCGCCGTTGGCGACCGCCCATTGAATCGGGGCGGCGCCCCGATAGCGGGGCAGGAGCGAACCATGAACATTGATGCAGCCCCGTGGAGGAAGGGCCAGCAGCGCGGGCTTAAGCAACTGACCGTAGGCCACGACGACTATCAGATCGGGAGACAAGGACGACAGCAAAGCCAGACTCGGGGGCGTATTCACCCGTTCAGGGCTCAGCACCGGAATTCCGCGACTCGCGGCATATTGCTTAACCGGACAGGAAGCCAGTTCAAGATTCCGCCCCTTGGGGCGATCCGGTTGCGTCACCACCGCCACAACCTCGTCACGGTCTGATTTCAGCACCGTTTCAAGGCAGGGACAGGCAAAATCCGCTGACCCCATGAAGATGATGCGCATAATCCAATCCTGATTCTGTCACGGTATGAACGGATCGGCTGTCTCGATTAATTTCCGGCCCATGCGGTGGGATGCCGACTGAATCCCGCGCAACAGACTTCGTCCCTTCGAATCGATGGCAACAATGGCCGGGAAATCCTTCAGTTCCAGGGTCCACATGGCTTCGGTCATACCGAATTCTTCCGCAAAGTTGACCCCTTTGACCGACACCACCTTACCCGCCAGAATCTGGGCAGCCCCGCCCACTGCGTGAAGGTACACACATCCGCCCGCCTTGCACGCCGCCTCCGAAACCTTCCCCATCATGCCTTTTCCGATGAAGGCACGCACGCCATGGTCCTTGATGATACGGGGAAGATAGGGTTCCTCGCGTGCTGACGTCGTAGGTCCTGCGGCGGAAACCACCCATTTGCCATCCTTGCGAACCACAACCGGACCGCAATGGTAAAGGGCCGCATTCCTGAGATCAACCGGACTCTTGCCGCCATCATAGAGAAACTTATGAATCCGATCGCGCGCCGTGTAAACCGTACCGCTCAACAGAACAAACTGGCCGACCTTCAAGGATTCGATCTGTTCCGGGGTGAAGGGATAATCAACATGACGGATCTTTAGTACAGCCATTTTTTGAATCCTCCCCGAGCGGTCATCAATGCACCCCGTCGCCGGAGAGCCCAGCACATATAAGACACCGTCACGAAGAATGACGCCGGGACACGACTCAGGGTGCCAATCTTGACGCCCAGTAACGATGTGCTTCCGCCGAGACCCATGAGTCCTATTTCGAGCAACTTCGACTCCTTGAGGAGTCGGTCCTCCAACCGCCCCAGAATCTTGACCGGTGAGCGGTCATCTAATTTACGCAGGAACTGGGTCTTGGAACACTCATAACCGGTCGCACGGTCTCCCCCAATGCAGATGCCCAGGACACCCGGCGCACAACC
>CAYHEL010000204.1:0-4906 GCA_964355415.1 uncultured Verrucomicrobiota bacterium
TCGAAGGTGGAACTGAGCACATGCGCCTGGGTATTGCGCTCCATGTCGGTGACTTCCTCGGGGCGTTCATCAATCAGCATGACGATCAGGTAGGCCTCGGGATGGTTGGCGGAAATACTGTTGGCGATTTTCTGGAGGAGCACGGTCTTGCCGGTGCGGGGCGGGGCCACGATCAACCCGCGCTGGCCCATGCCGATGGGCGTAAAGAGATCCATGACCCGCATGGAAACCTCGCCCGGCTCGCGCTCGAGCATGAAACGCCGGTTCGGGAACAACGGGGTCAGGTTTTCAAAGGGAATCTTGCTCTTCGATTTGTCCGGGTCGCCGGAGTTGATCTTATCCACCTTGATCAGGGCAAAGAACCGTTCCTTGTCCTTGGGCGACCGGATCTCGCCCTCCACGAGATCACCGGTTCTCAGGGCAAACCGGCGGATTTGCGACGGTGACACGTAGATATCTTCGGGGCAGGGGAGGTAGTTGTAATAGGGGGACCGGAGAAACCCGAAGTTGTCCGGCAGGATTTCCAGCACGCCTTTGCCGTGCAGGGACCCGTTCAGACGTCCGTTGGCCTTCATGACCTCGAAAATCAATTCATGTTTGCGCAAGGCGCCGAGATCGATCAGACCGTAACTGTCGGCCATGGCATTCAAGTCCGGCACCGGCATTAACTGAAGGTCGGAAAGATTCAGGGAGCGGGGCGTGCCATGGGGACGCTGGGGGGGCATGGGGGGTTGCGGGAGCCCGCTGTTGGGATCCGGCTGGGGCGGCATGGGCTGGCCGTCGGGAGTAACCGGTGTTGTCCCCGGCGACTGAGGTTGGCCGTTTGACAGGGGTTGGATATCGGCGGGAAGACCCTGATAGGACTGCTGCTCATGGTGGGGCAAATGTTGGGGAGGTCTGTCCATGTCCGGTTGAGAGATTCGGGGTCGCTGCTGGGGGCGTCCTCCGCGGCCCCGTCGTCCTCCACGGTGTTCCGGCCTGCCTGAAATATGATCGCGTCTGTCTTCCATAGTTATACTCCGCGGATTGTCCGCACTATTCGTTTCGTCTGTTCCTCAAGCAATACCCTGCTGCCGCCATTGTAAATCACATGATCGGCCCGTTCCATTTTCGCGGCCAGGCTCATCTGCGAGGCGAGTCGCAATCGGATTTCTTCCGGGGTCAGCCCCCGTTCCGTCAGCCTTCGATACTGATCCGCCTCCGGTGAGGCCACGCAGATCACCCTGTCCCACTCTTTTTCCAGTCCGATTTCGTACAGGAGGGGAATGATGACCACGACACAATCGTGACGATGCTCCCCCTCCCGGGCCCGGATCCAGTCGGCCGTTTTTTTCAAAATGGCCGGATGAATCAAAGAGTTCAGTCGTTCCCGCTTGGCCGGATCGGCAAAAACCAGCCGCCCCAGCGCCACCCTGTCAATTCCGCCGTCCGACCCGGTAATCCCGGCGCCCCATTCCGCGATCAATACCGCTCGAACAGAATCATCCTCTTTCAGTACGGAATGTCCGACCTCGTCTGTTTCGCAGACGGGCACCCCCTCCTTCGCCATGCATTGGCCCACCAGACTTTTTCCGCAGGCGATACCGCCCGTTACAGCAAGTTTAAGCATAGTGATGGAGCATGAAGTCAGAAACGGTGGGTCGCCATGACAAACCGTTGGAATAAGTTGGTGGATGAATTGAAATAACGTCAATGTCGATCGGGAATCTGTCAGGATTCGGAAAAAGTGTTCGTATTGAAGCGTTTTCCGGCGCACACGTCAAACAATTATTTTCGCGGATGTTATTCAACTTGATGAGTGTCTTAAGCAGGTGGTAGTCTTGGCCCATGAACCAGGAGACAATCATTCAGGAGAGAGTCATATGACAGCATGGATCGGTGGTTTTCCCAAAATTGGTATTCGTCCCACGATTGATGGCCGACGGCGGGGGGTGCGCGAATCGCTTGAGAAGCAGGTGATGGCGATGGCGCTCACGGCCTCGAAGTTCCTGTCCTCCCATCTCAAGTATCCCAACGGGAAACCCGTGGACTGCGTCATCGCCGACACCTGCATCGGCGGGGTGGCGGAGGCCGCCGCATGCGCCGACAAGTTCCGCCGCGAAGGCGTGGGGGTGTCGCTGACCGTGACTCCTTGCTGGTGTTACGGCAGCGAGACGATGGACATGGATCCCACCATGCCCAAGGCGGTATGGGGATTCAATGGCACCGAGCGTCCCGGCGCGGTTTATCTGGCCGCCGCCCTCGCGGGGCACAATCAGAAGGGGCTCCCGGCCTTTGGAATCTATGGCCGCGATGTTCAGGATAAGGGCGACTCCACGATTCCCGCGGACGTCCAGGAAAAATTGCTGCGCTTTGCCAAGGCCGGTCTGGCCGCCTCCACGATGCGCGGCAAATCCTATCTTTCCCTGGGTGGCGTCTCGATGGGCATCGCCGGGTCGATTGTCGACCAGCCGTTCTTTGAAAATTACCTCGGCATGCGGGTTGAGAGTGTCGATATGTCCGAATTCACACGCCGCATCGACGAGCAGATCTTTGATCCGAAGGAGTTTGAGAAGGCGTATGCCTGGACCCGCAAATTCTGCAAGGAGGGAGAGGATGTCAACCGTTCGCCCCGTGACGCCAAAAGCAAGGATCGGGACTGGGAGACCGTGGTCAAGATGACCCTGATTGCCCGCGACTTGATGGAGGGCAATCCCCGTCTCGCTGAACTTGGCTTCGGCGAGGAGGCTCTCGGGCATAACGCCATCGCCGGCGGGTTTCAGGGGCAGCGCCACTGGACCGATCATTCGCCCAACGGCGATTTCATGGAGGCGATCCTGACCTCCTCGTTCGACTGGAACGGAATTCGCGCCCCCAAGGTCTTTGCCACGGAGAACGACAGTCTGAACGGCGTGTGCATGTTGTTTGGGTACCTGTTGACCAACACCGCCCAGATCTTCGCCGATGTCCGAACCTTCTGGAGCCCGGCCGCGGTGAAGCGGGTGACAGGCCAGAAGTTGACCGGGGCCGCCGCCAACGGCTTGATCCATCTGATCAATTCCGGCGCGGCCACGTTGGACGGCACGGGCGAACAGACCCTCAACGGCAAACCGGCGTTGAAGCCTTACTGGGACATTACCGAGGCGGAGATGCTGAAGTGCCTGAAGGCGACGACCTGGCCCTCCGCCGTGTATGAGTATTTCCGGGGCGGCGGGTTCTCGTCCTGCTATCTCTCCCGAGGCGGCATGCCCCTGACCATGATGCGCGTCAGCCTGGTCAAGGGATTGGGGCCGATTCTCCAGATTGCGGAAGGGTGGTCGGTGGACATCCCGGCCAAGGTTCACAAGACGTTGAACGAGCGGACGAACCAGACCTGGCCGACGACGTGGTTTGCCCCGCGGTTGACGGGCAGGGGCGCCTTCACCGACGTCTATGGGGTGATGAACAACTGGAGCGCGAACCACGGCGCCATCAGTTACGGTCATGTCGGGGCCGATCTGATCTCGCTGGCCTCGATACTCCGCATTCCGGTGGCCATGCACAATGTGGCGGACGAATCGGTCTTCCGGCCCAGCGCCTGGGGCCTGTTCGGCGAGCAGGATCCGCAGGGGGCCGACTATCGCGCCTGCGGGAACTTCGGTCCGCTTTACGGTTGAGATCGAAGAAGGAAGGTATTCACATGCAGATTCAGTTGCCGAAGTTTACCATGGGGGTCGGGGATCGTTTCGGGCGGGAGGGGAAAGCCCAACTGGCCGCCCTGTTGCGGGCGCGGAAAGACGGGATTGAGGTGTCCCCGGTCTGGAATAAATCCTTCCGGGAACACTCGATTATCCACACGGAACCCATCAGTGTGCGCCAGGCGGCCGATGCCGCGGTGAAGGCCATGAAGTGGTCGTTCCCATACTTTGTGGACGCCGACCACATCAATTTCAAGACGGTTGACGGGTTCATCGCCTCGAGCGATTTCTTCACCCTGGATGTGGCGAGCGCCATCGGAACCGCAGCCGATCCCGCGGCGGTGAAGGCCTTTGTTGAGAAACACAGCGCCTGGTGCGGATCATTGTCAATCGAAGGGCTTACCGCTCCGATAGTCATCACTCATGAACTCCTGAATAAGGTGGCCGAAAAATACCTTTTTGCGATCCAGGAGGCGGGCCGGATATACCGCCGTATTGAGCAGGAAAAGGGAGCCGGCCGGTTTGTGACGGAAGTCTCGATGGACGAGACCATGACCCCGCAGACCCCGCCTGAGTTGCTGCTGATTCTCGCGGCCATCGCGGATGAGGGCATTCCCGCCCAGACGATCGCGCCGCGCTTCTCCGGGCGCTTCAACAAGGGTGTCGACTATGTCGGGGATGTCGCCCGGTTTGCCGGGGAATTTGAGGCGGATGTCGCGGTGATCCGGTATGCGTGCAGCCGGTTGAAACTCCCCGGTAATCTGAAACTCAGCGTCCATTCGGGAAGTGATAAGTTCAGGATTTACGGCCCGATCCGGTCGGTTTTGAAGAAGACCGGCGCGGGGTTGCATCTGAAGACCGCCGGTACGACCTGGCTTGAGGAAGTGGTCGGACTGGCCGAGGCGGGAGGCGCCGGGTTGGCCCTTGCCAAGGAGGTCTATACGGCGGCGCTGGGCCGGTTCGATGAGCTCTGCGGCCCCTATGCCGAGGTGATCGACATCGACCGGAAGGCGCTCCCCCCCGCGGCGGTCGTGGCGGGATGGGACAGCGCGGCCTTTGTCGCGGCATTGCGTCATGACCAGACTGTGGCCGGTTATAACCCGAATCTGAGGCAGTTGCTGCATGTCGGTTATAAGGTGGCGGCGGAGATGGGGAGCCGGTACCTGGAGGCGCTGGAGACGCACCGCGACAGCGTGGCGAGGAATGTCGAAGCCAACTTCTATGAGCGGCATATCAAGCAGGTGTTTCCT
>CAYHEL010000205.1:0-4901 GCA_964355415.1 uncultured Verrucomicrobiota bacterium
TTTGTGTTTTATCGTGTTAACGCCTTCAGTGAAAATGTACTACCACAGTCAATCTCTTGTCCGTCTTCATATAGGCGCCTGCAGCTGGAAGTATGACTCCTGGCGAGGTTTGGTATATTCCGATGCCCCGCATCCCGACTATCTGTCCGAGTATGCACAGAAGTACGATTGCGTCGAAATTGACCAGTGGTTCTGGAGCCTGTTCGGATCGAAGGTCGTTCTGCCCCACACCAAGACGGTGGCCGAGTATGCCGCCGGTTATCGATATCTACCGGCGCCACGAAGATCTGCTGACCGAAACATCGGTGATCCGGCTCCATGGCCCGGATCGGGCAGGAATTGAGGAACAGACCGGAAAAAAGTGGAATCGCATCGTCGATCCCCGCGACACTGAGCTCGACGCGCTGGCCGATGTCGTGAAAAGCCTAAGAAAACGCAACTGCAACGTCTGGGTGTTCGCCAACAACCATTTCGAGGGTAGCGCACCGTTGACGATCAAGCGACTCAGTCAGCGCATCCATGCCGCATCTTCGGTCCTTGATTCCTTACCTAGCGAGGGATGACGAATAGAAATTTGAACTTGTCATGTAGGATGAGTTCAGTAGGGCACTCCGATGCGATACATGCCACCGGGAGGGGCGGAGTTGTCCTGATAGGTGGTGTTGGTTGTGGTTGCCGTAATGGAGGTCGGCGTCAGGTTGGTCCAGGACGCGACGTTCAGGAGGTTTGTGGTCCGTTCCACCGTGTAGTCTGTGCCAGGGACGGAACACCAGGACACAGCGGCTTTCCCAGGGGTGAAGGAGATGGTCGTACACTTCAAATAGTCCTGACTGACCCACGGATTCGTGTGCATGACATAGGCCTCGATATCATCCATGACGGAGTCATGATCGGAGTCCTCATCTGAAGCGAAGATCTGGAAATTCACATTGGAGATACTCGTTCCCTGCCCCCCGGAGACGCCTTGACCTCGGGACGGCGTAAGGGTTTGGTTGTAATAGACAGTTGGACCGCCAGGGTGCGCAATTCTGAGGAAATGATTGGAGTTGGCTTGCAGGGCATACTCGTAGTTGCCCGATGGATCCGTGTAAGTATCATGCCGCCAGGTCCACTTTCCTTCTCCGTCGATATCTCCAAAACTGACGCAGACCGAATTCATCCCGTCATCATTTCGGTCAGTAACCCGTCCGCTGATGGTCATGCCTGCATCGAGTTGAAGATTGAGGGACAATACGGCTTCGCCAGTGACAGCCGTTAGACGTGTTCCGTCAATCAACTCCCGTCCGCTCGCGTACATGCGTGGCACCCACTGCCCACCGACCCCCGCCCTCAAAACGTAATTGGACCCTTCCGGAACATGAATCCGGAAATTGCCGTCATCACGCGAAAAAGTCATGGACACCCCATGGAAGTTGTCAGAACCATCGGCCTGAAAGAGATCCACTCGAACCTGGGCCAGGGGTTCTCCGCCCACCGCGTTGCTCAGATGCCCCCCGAATGTCGCTCCTTCCACAAGGTGGAAATCAATCCCTTCAATGGGATGTTCCGCGTCAGGCGTCAGGCGTACCGCTTGAGCCATATCGGTGGTATTGCTGTAGATCTGGTAGAGCCAGAAGGTCTCATCCGGCCCTTCCGCCATGACTGCATAGAGGTGGCCCGGGGCCAGCAACAGCGAGTAATATCCTCCGCCATCAGATTTGGTGCCTGCGCGCCAATTCCACGAGACGACAGTGTTGCTTTCATCCAGAACCAGTTCACACGCCGTTACCCCCGCGTTTGACACTACCGATCCGCCGCCCCAGATATGACCCGAGATTCGCGCCCCGGCATGGAGTGTGAAATTGACGTCCGGCGTGTCGTAGGGTGAAACCACACTGACAGGAGTCGCGTCCGTCCGGCTGACGCTGTTACTAAACCATTGATCAAGAAACGGGAAGCCGTCCTGAGTTGGTTTGGCCCTGACCACAAAGTCCCCGTCGGGAAGCAACAGCGAATAGGCGCCATATAGATCTGTTTGATCCTCGTCCCTCCACGCTCCGGTTACCGGGTCATCAGCGCAAACCCGGCAGTTTACGAGGGGTGTGTAACCATCTTCCTGATAAACATAACCGGAGATGGTGCCGCCCCGGTGGAGTTGGAAGTCGATGCCGGTCGCTGGTTCAAGAAGCGTTGGGGTCACCAGGGTGGCGGACGCTCTGTCGATTACATTACTGAAGTATTGTCGCAACCATGTTGACCCTTCAAGCTGAACGCACACTCCATAGGCTATGTCCGGTGGAACCTTAAGGAGGTAGTTCCCGTCCGAATCGGTTCTGGTCCAGGCAACGCCGTGTTCATTGTCGGGGGTGAAGAGGCGGGCTTCAACTTGCACGTTGGTCATCGCATTGCCTTCCGCCATGACCCGTCCGCTTATTATTGCGCACGGTTCGAGTACGAAATCGATAGGCGTCACGTCTTCATTGGCGACGGTGAGAACGGCGGCTTCCGCCCGGCCATTGCCGTTACTGTAATATTGGTCCACAAACGGGAAGTCATCTTGTGTTGGTTTGGCTCTCACAACATAATCCCCATTGGGAAGGAGCAATGAATAGGCTCCGTCGATTCCGGCCTGACTCTCGGACTGCCACTCACCGGAAACGGGGTCATCGGCACAAACCCGGCAGCCTGTGAGGGGTGTGAAACCGTCATTCTGAAATACATGGCCGGAAAGCACCCAGGCGGGCACGGCCTCGAACTGAACCTCCGGACCTGAATAAATGCCGGAGGCCGACAGTTCAAAAGTGGGGCCTTCCTCGGGGACGGGAACGCGGTGCAGCGGCTGGAGCGAGTCGCTATCCACCGAGGCCTTCCAATCTGTCGATTCAACGGCGCCAAGTTCGAAAACGCCATTGGAGTCGAACGTGAAGGTTGTGCCGCCTTGTTCCTCGTTGCCGGCCTCCACTCGCACCCCGGGTGCCCCGTCTGTGGTTCCTGAGTTAAGCACTGTGCCCCTGATCAAAGTCGTGGCGTGCTGCAGGCAGATGTTCACGTTGGTCTTGTCTTCAAGGATGCTTCCGAGTTGGGTGCCGCTCCCCACGAACCCGCGCATGTTGACGAAATGATCGTATACCCCCACGAATACCGGTTCATCGGATTCGGGAAACGGGAACTGATAGACGCCGTTTGTATCGGTGAGTGCGAGGGCCCACATGTCGCCATCGTCCATATCGGTCTGCACCAGCGCAGCGTGCACCGGCTGGCCAAAGTTGTCGGTGACGCGGCCCGACACCGTATTTAAGATCTCCGGAGTGATAGGGACCACGTACAGGGGGCGGGAGAGCAGATTCGCGCCGGAATGGAGGGAGTTGGTGAGTTGCAGAGTAGACAGAGGTTCGTCGCCTGGGCCCCGCTCGGCCATGAGGTATCCGATTCCTACCGCCGAGACACTATTCACGAGGGAGGTCGAAATGCCTTCAGGGAGATAGATCCTGAATGCCCCATTGGAATCCGTCCAGGTCGCCGGCGGAAAGCCGCCCAATAACGAGGCGTAGTCAAGGATAACCAAGGTTCCAGGTTTGGGTTGGCCCGTGAACGTTTCCAGATTGGTCAACACGCAGGCTGTCCCTTCCAGCCATATCGTCGAGGAGGGCTGGGTAACGGTGAAGGCCGCCACGGCCGAGGTTGTATCATTGGTGAGCCGGGCTTCCCAGAGATAGTTGCCGGTTGCGTGCCACAATGCGGCCATGTCCGAGGTGCCGTGGTATGAAACGCGCGTGGTGATGATGGCATCGGGCGATCCGTTGGTGTCGCTTACGATGACACTCGAACCCCAGGCATTCGTCACGCCATCCTGAACACGTAACTCGGTCAACCACACATCGTCTGGGTCGACCACGCCGTTGCAATTGACGTCAACATACAACCGCAGATCCACGACGGCGCCGGTTGAAAGGCCGGAGCCAGTGATACTTACGCCGACCCAGGCATTTGTGTCCCAGGCCAGACTCGCGGGGTTGCACGTGATGTTTAGAAGCGGGGGGGCGGCGGACACGGCGCCGGTGGCGAGGGACAGAATGGTGGCAAGGATCCATAGTGACCGTGATCGAAGGGGTGAAACAACAAGGTCAGGAAAGGACTTAATAGATGCATGCATCGAATGTCTCCCTGTTTGATATTGATAGGGTGCCGCAAACAGGTAATAACGTCAAGTCCCCTTGCGAAGCGAGTGCTGAGGTTATTGTCTGGTGTCCCCCTTTAAAATGGTCGGGCCGATGGGATTTGAACCCATGACCTTTTGCACCCCAACAAAAAGAGCGTACTGCCTTTTCATTGGTATTTAAGTTCTTTTTCTCTATTTTCGTCTTCCGTGTGTGCGGATGTGTGTGCTTTTTACTTGAGAGCATCACTTTTATTTTTCATAATGGCCGCATTGTAACAGAAAGGCGGAAATTATGGGATTAAAACTTTTAATGAAGCGGGATGGGAAGACTTTGCGGCCTCATTGGTTCGGGGTCTATGAGGATCAGGGTTACCGGAGAGTGATCAATACGACCATCCGCGTAAAAGGCAACCCACCCGCCTCCTTATCTTTGCGGGAAAAGGGGGACGCCGATTTCGAGCATTCACGTGACAAGGCCGAGGATTTCTTTAAGAAATATGTCGCCAATATCCGGATCAAGGGACGGGTGGATCATCTGACAGAGCGGCTGATTGAATCGAAGAGCGGGGAAAAGCCCGATTATGTGAAAATCGAGGAGCCGAAGGATAAATGGCTGGGGATGACCCGGGATGCGCCGCTGAGCGAAGGGTATAAAGTGGAGTGCGAGGCAATTCTTGGGCGGTTTGCTGCTTACATGAGGAAGCATAAACCCAAAACGCAGTACCTGTACAAGGTCATGCTCAAGGACACGGATGCATTAACC
>CAYHEL010000206.1:0-4893 GCA_964355415.1 uncultured Verrucomicrobiota bacterium
ATCTTCGGGTAACAAGGAAGAAATCAACGCCGCGACAAACAAGCCGATGATCAAGGGTTTGGCGAGATCGCGAGGCAGTGTGGAGGCCGCATAGGTGAAGATGCGCTTGAGCCGTCCACCTGTCGCCCCGGAGGAACAACAGTCGTCGGCGGGTGCGGGCGGTGGGGCGGATTTGACGGTGCCTGCGGGTTCAGCCAGATCGACCGCCACGCCGCCAATAATACCGCTGATCAGCGCCGCAATGGGGCGGAAGAGCGCGAACGTTCCGCCCAGCAGGCTGTAGGTGATGGCGATGCTGTCCACGCCCGTCTGGGGCGTGGAGATGAGGAAGGCCGTCGTGGCCCCGGAGGTGGCTCCGTGCCGTCGTAAGGAGGCTGAGACCGGAATGACGCCGCATGAGCATAACGGGAGCGGAACTCCAAACGCCGCCGCCTTCAGAACCGACAGGATCCCCTTTCCTCCAAGATGTCGCTCCACGGCGGAGGGCGTGATGAAGACCGACAGAATCCCGGCCACCAGGAATCCCAGCAACAACGATGGCGCCATTTGGACAAGCACCGTCCACAGCCCCTCAGGGATGGAGGGTAGCCGGTTAAGAAGGTTGGAGAGGAATTCATTCATCCTTATAACCACAAAGGTAATTCACCGGGGGTGCGGGAGTCAAGATGGCCAGAGGCAAGCAGGATGTCGAGTTGGGCGAGCAGGCGTTCCTTGTCGCGGGGAAGCCGCGCTTCGAGCGGGACAATGTTGGAACTATGATTTGCACGGAAGACGGTATTGGTCAATTCGAGCGACTGCACAATCAGTCGCAGTTCCTCCACCACCTGGCGCTCGGTGATCAGGGTGAAGGCGCCGGCCTCGACCTCCCTGTGCAGTTCGGTGCCGGGAATGGGGACGACTCTCAACGCGGAGAGCAGGCGTGGTTGCATGGCATTCAACGCGGTCGCCGTTGCCCCCGCATGTTCACGCAGGCGGGTCTTGCCGCCCAGCCCCAGCAGGATCATCACGGAAACTCTCAGGCCGCAAGCCTGGGCGCGGCGGCCGGCCTCGATCATATCGGCGGCGGTTTCGCCTTTGCATACGGCGCGCAACGTGACCTCGTCGCCGCTTTCAAGTCCGAGGTATAGAGTGTGGAGTTTCCGTTCGCGCAACTCGAGGAGTTCCGAATCGGTCTTGGATCGGATGGCGCGGCCGGTGGCATAGAGGTTGACGCGGGTGAGTGCGGGGAAGTGTTCGGACAGCATAAGCAGGATGGCCTTCAATTCCTCGAAAGGCCGTCGCATGACATCACCGTCGGCCAGGAAGATGCGACGGGTGTCGGGAGCATACCGGGCCTCGCGGGTAATCATGACGGAAATTTCCGGCAATGTCCGGCGCTGGTAGGGGATCGTTTGATACATGCCGCAGAAGGTGCAGCGGTTATAAGGGCACCCCTGATCGACCTGAAGAATCAGACTGTCGGCCTCTGCGGGCGGGCGAAAGAGCGGATTATTGGAACTCATTACGCGTAACCCCTCAAAATAACGAGAGCGACACCTGTGATCAACCTGCCTGGTGTCGCTCTCTTTCTCTGGAGACTTTGGCGATCTTGTCGTCCTTGTTTCCGGGGTCAGCCTTGTTTATTTTTTTACCGGTCGAAAGCCGACCTTGACTTGGCTGTACCCTTGTCTCCCTATGCCCACATTATACTGCTTTCCCCATGTGGCGTCCATGGGGTCGGCACAATTTTCATTATTTTCTCAGTAGCATCCCGAGGGGGAATGGAGTAATGGAGTGATGAAATGATTCAGGAGTATGCTTATGCAGATGATGATTGATTCCCTGGGAGTGTCCCAATACCCGTCGCCGTTGCCGTGGAGTGTTGATGGGCAATGCCGTGTCCCTTGCCGTATCGTGCGGGATGTGGAGACAGGCGGCGGCGAGGATATACTCTTTGAAGTTGCCGGCCCCCGGAGGGATCTGTTTTTTGATGGCGCCCAGGTTCGGGCTGGGATTGTGACGTGCGGGGGACTGTGTCCCGGACTCAATAATGTGATCCGGTCAGTCTATTATGAATTGACTCATGCGTATGGTGTGAGGGAAGTCTATGGTTTTCTTTATGGATATCAGGGCTTGAATCCCGCAAGCGGGGAAGAGCCGTTGAGACTGACCACCGATTTTGTCGACCCCATCCACAAACGGGGCGGGACGGTGATCGGCACATCGCGCGGGCCGGTCGACCCCGTTGTGGCCGTTGACAATCTCGTAAAGCGCGGGATCAATATACTCTTCTGCGTGGGTGGCGATGGCACCCAGCGTGGGGCCAATGCCCTGCATCACGAGGCGGAACGGCGAGGGTATCCGCTCGCGGTCGTGGGAATTCCCAAGACGATTGACAATGACGTCGGGTTCGTGGCCCGCACCTTCGGTTACTCCACGGCGATTGAGGCGGCGCGCGACATTATTGATAGCGCGCATATGGAGGCCCGGAGTGTCCAAAACGGGATCAGTCTGGTCAAGGTCATGGGGCGCAATTCGGGGTTCATCGCGGCAGGCGCCACGATTGCCAGTCAGGATGTGAACTTCACCCTCATTCCGGAGGAACCGTTTGCCCTGGACGGAGAAGCCGGATTCCTGGCCGCGCTGCATAGGCGGATGAAGAAGCGCTCGCATGCCGTGGTTGTGGTGGCTGAGGGAGCGGGGCAGGATCTGATGGCACAGAATGACACCGGGCGCGATGCTTCGGGGAATGTGAAGTTGCAGGATATCGGACTCTTCCTGCGCCAGCGCATTGAAGCCTCGTTCAAGGCGGCGGGGATCCCGTTGGCAATGCGGTATTTCGATCCCAGTTATGTGATCCGCAGCCAGCCGGCAAATTGTGAGGATTCCATTCTTTGTGATCTCTATGCGCGTCATGCGGTGCATGCCGCCATGGCCGGCAAGACCGGGTTGGTGATCGGCTATCTTCACGATACCTTTATCCATGTCCCGGTCGAGGCGCTGGTCGTGGAGAAGAAACGCCTTGATCCCGGTGGTGGCTGGTGGCATGCCGTTTTGGCGGCCACGGGTCAGCCTGTAAAATTCGCGACTTCCGTAACATCAGAAAAACCCTGATAGCGAATCAGGGTATTCCTGATTGTCGAAAAAGAGTCTCTCTGTCAACATACTACAAGTCAGTGGGTGAGGTGGTGAAGTCATTCTTTGATGTCACATCCCCCTGTGATAGATCGCTCGGCGCTGTTCCTCCGCAAGTTATGGCAGAGCATCCCACCACCTCCCCGCTGAGTTCTTTTTTCATCCCCTCTCGCATCAGTACCCGGTTCGTGCTATTGACACGCAGTTAAAAATGGTGTTACGTTATTTTCTATTCATAACACATTGAGGGGTGATCCGGATTTCGATGGCCTGTGCGCCTGCAACGAGGGGAGATTCATTATGCATATGGCAGATGCGTTGATTTCACCCTCCGTGGGCGGGGCGATGTGGGCGGTGACCGCCGGTTTAATGGCGTGGTGTGCGCGGAAGGTGAAGGAAACCCGGGATGACCGCCTGATCCCGATGATGGGGGTTCTGGGGGCGTTCATCTTTACGGCCCAGATGATCAACTTTTCGATTCCGGCCACGGGTTCCAGCGGACACCTTGGCGGAGGGTTGATCCTGGCGATTCTGCTCGGACCCTACGCGGCCTTCCTGGTGATCGCGTCAGTCTTGACGGTTCAGGCGCTGTTCTTTGCCGATGGCGGACTGCTGGCGTTGGGATGCAATGTCTTCAACCTCGGGTTTTTCCCTTCGTTCATTGCTTATCCGCTACTTTACAAGTTGATCGCGGGGAAAGACCGGATTGGGGCGCGGGCTTGGGTTGCCGCTTTGGTGGCTGGAATCGTTGGATTGCAACTGGGCGCCTTTGGGGTAGTTCTCGAAACCAGGATGTCGGGTATTTCCGATTTACCATTCAAGACGTTTGTCCTGATTATGCAACCGATTCATTTGGCAATTGGAATCGTGGAAGGCTTGACGACTGCGATGGTGGTGGCCTTTGTCGCCCGCGCCCGGCCGGAGGCGTTAACGGTGGGGATGGCAAGCACGGTGCAGAATCAGGAACAAAGTCTGCGACCCGTGCTCATTGGACTGATCGTGGCCGCCGCCGTTCTCGGCGGGGTGGCCAGTTGGTTTGCCTCCACTCATCCTGACGGTCTCGAATGGTCTATCACGAAGATCACGGGCAGAGAGGAGTTCGTGGGATCTGAGGACGGAGTGCACGGGAAACTGGCGGCCATTCAGGCGAAGACGGCCTTGTTGCCGGATTATGGTTTTAAGGCGGTCCCCGCGGCAGTCGAACACGTAGCGGCCACCCCGGAGTCCTGGCCCGCAGTCAAAGCGGGTACATCTGTCTCGGGAATCGTGGGTGGAACTCTGACATTGGTCTTGGCGGGGGTGATAGGCTTTGCTTTGAAAGCTCGTATGAAAACTGACAGTCACGACGACGGGCGGGGGTATTGATTAATGTCGGCGGGATCTGCAACCTTTCTTGAAGTTGGCCGGATGGATGAGTTGGCGAGACTGGATTCGCCGGTGCATCGTCTGGATGCCAGGGCGCAGGTTCTCACTGCCATGGCGTTCATTTTGGTGGTGATGTCCTTTCCCCGATATGAGGTGTCGGCGTTGATGCCCTTGTTCATCTATCCTGTGGCGGTCATCGCGGCGGGGAATCTTCCGGTTGGCGTTCTGTTGAGAAAACTGGCTGTGGCCGCCCCATTTGCGTTGTGTGTGGGAATTTTCAATCCGCTTCTGGATCGTCATGTGGTGACGACGGTGGGATCCTTCCCCGTTACGGGGGGATGGTTATCTTTCTCCTCGATCATGGTGCGGTTTGTTCTCACCGTCAGCGCCGCGCTGATTCTGATCGCCTGCACG
>CAYHEL010000207.1:0-4860 GCA_964355415.1 uncultured Verrucomicrobiota bacterium
ACCTGCGCCTTTGACGGAGACAATAATCCGGGGGTTGGCCGGGTCGCGTTCAATTTTATGTCTCAGGTTGGCCAGCGTGACATCCACGGTTCGGGTTTCCATGTCCGGCTGGGCGCCCCAGACCTGTTCAAGCAATTCGGCGCGCGAGACAACCCGCTCCCGATGCTGATGAAGTCGGCGTAATATGGCAGTCTCGCGTGGAGTCAGCGACAGCGTTTGGCGGCCCCGCCGGGCCTCGCAACGTCCGAGATCAACCCGGCATCCGTCAGACTCAATGATTTCCGGTTCGGTGGGAACTGAATGGATCCGTCTGGCGATAGCCTCGACCCGCGCCAAGAGTTCCCGGGCTCCAAAGGGCTTGGTGACATAGTCGTCGGCGCCCACGGTCAGGCCGCGAACCTTGTCTTCCTCCGATCCCTTGGCGGTGAGCATCAGGATGGGGAGGGCGGGGCGGATAGTTCGCAGTCGGCGGCAGACCTCGATGCCATCGAGTTTCGGCAGCATGATATCGAGCAGAATCAAATCAAAGACCGGATCAAGGCCGCGACGGGCGGCGAGCAACCCGTCGCCTGCCACCTCAACATGATGGCCTGCGCCTGAGAGCAGGTCGGTCAGGCCTTCCCTCAAAGCCGGTTCGTCCTCGACGATCAAGATGTTCATGGTTCCGGATATCCAAATTAGACCGACTCGCCTGCGTTCCGGCGGGCAAGTCGGTACAGCACCGAGAAATCCTCGTCCCCGAATCCGGCGGCCATGCCGTCGGAGAAGATCTCCTTGAGCCGCCGTGTCAGGGGGCAATCCGCCTTCAGTTCGCCAGCCCGTTCCAGGGCCAGTCGGATATCCTTGTCCATGTGCTTGAGGGAGAAATGGGTGGAGTAATCCCCCTGCAGCATCTTGCCCAGTTTCATGTCGGCCAGCACCGAGTAGCCGGCATTCAATTTATAGGCTTCAATAAAGAGGGCGGGATCGAGGCCCGCCTTGCTGGCGAAAACCATTCCTTCGACCATGGCCTGGAGAAGGTTGGCCAGCATCATGTTCATGATCAGTTTGGCATCGGCCGCAGTTCCGACGGGACCGAAGTGGAAGCATTGTTTCCCGATCTGGAGCAGAAGGGGTTCCATGTGCTGGAAAAGGGGTTTGGCGCCTCCGACGTAAAAGATCAATTTGCCGTTTGCCGCGCCATCCTTGCTCCCCGTGAAGGGGACTTCAAGGAATTCCCCGCCCGCTTTGGCGATCTGGCTGGCGGCCCTTTGATTATCTGAAGGACCCACGGTGCTGGCATTCATCACCACTTTCCCCTTGAGCGGGACGGATGCGACCCCGTTGGGTCCCTCGATGACGGAAACCAGCGCCGCCGGATCGGCTACCACAATCATGATGAGGTCGGACTGTGTTGCCACCGAAGCAGGCGAATCCAATAGGGGGAATCCCGCGTTGCGTGCATTGGCTGCCGTCCGGTTCCATCCCCTTATCGTGTGTCCGGCCCGTTGCCAGTTCTGCCCGATCCTCGATCCAATGATCCCACAACCAATGATGCCAATGTTCATAAGGAGGTCTACTGTACAGTTGCCAGTTTTATATGTCGCGTCTTTTGTAGATCGCGGGCGATTTGAAGGAATGTTTCAGGCAGGAAGGGCTCTGCAGAACGTGGTACCGTGATCTCAAATCGCTGCATCTGGCCAGCCAGATAAGGCATGTCCACTTTGTGACCGGCGGCGAAGATGGACTGCAGGTCGTCCAGATCCTTGGCGCGCACTTGCGCGGCCTTCAAGCAATAGAGTTTGGCGAGAAGCACATCCTCAAGCGTGAGAGCAGGCACGGGGCCGAAACCGAAGTCCACCGGATTGGCTTGAGCCCGATTGACGGCATCGGCCACCCAGGGAATGGACGGCAGGAGAATATCCACACCTTCGGTGTGGGCCGCTCCTGCGGGTCTGCCGATGATCATACAGGCTTCTGTGTTGCGTCGCCGTATGGCGAAAAGCGGTCCTCCCGCGAGATCGGCCTTGCGCGCAATGCCCGCTTTGAGGTCAAGCGCCTCGATCACAGAAACGGCGGTATCCAGCCCCTTCGTGTCGGTCAGTATGACGAAGTCCACATCCATCGTCAGTCGGGTCTCGTGCCGGTACAGATCGGCGGCAAAGCCTCCTGCCACGGCGAAGAGTACGTTGCGTTTTCGCAGTTCCCGCACGGCGGCCTGAAATAACTTTTCAAGCGACATGGCGGCTCTCCCGTGCGCGGGCAATCATCCGCGATGCCTCATTGATGAAGGGAAGAATACTTTTTGCCCGTTTGCCGAGTGACTGGCTACGGGCGTTGATAAACCCGGTGGTGGCCGCCGAAAACACCGAAGCCAGCACAAGCGCATCCGCATGACTGCGGTTTAACGAGTAAAGGGAGCGGGCGGGTGAATGCTTGAGTGTGACCAAACCCTTGCTCACAAGTGGGGCAAGAACCCGTTCCGCGGCGTGTGGATAGACACCGGCAATGCGCGACACCTGCCGGAGACTGATCGGTTTGGAATGGCACATCAAGGTCCGGAGAACCTCAGTCTGCCCTGCCGAAGTAAGCAACATTCCCAATGTTTTCATGGGATAACTGTACAAAGAATTAGACATGAATGAAAGGGCATATTCACCGGTGAGTGGTTTTTCTGTTTCGACACCGGTTCGCAGTCAGTTGTTCGATTTCTGCGTTCATAACGCCCTCCGCATCAGTACCACTTCTGCGCCGTAACAGGCCGCCCCTCCGCCAGACGCGGTGGAGATAGTGCGCGACACTGTCGGTGTCGTGATGACCGATCACTTCATCGGCGTGCGCCAGCAACTCCGGGACGCTGTTGGCAACAGCGACGGCATGACCGCATTCCTCGAACATCGGTATGTCGTTCACCTGGTCGCCAAACACCGTCACCTCGTCAAGAGTTACATCCAGGTCGCGCGCCAATACCTGAATGGCGTGCGCCTTGGTCGCCCGCCCGGCATGGACAGTGAGCCAGTGCCACGGCGGGAAGTACTGCTCCGGAAACACCATCAACCGCAAAGTCCCCTCAAACCGCCGCCGCAGTTCCGCGAACAGCGGTTCGAGGTTCTCCCGGCGGTCCATAAACGTCAGGCAGACCATCTGTTCGTCCAACGCCGGCGCAAGCGAGTCCACCTGCCGGAGCCTCCGGTCTCCCGCCGCCATCCGTCCCGCGACGTAGCCCGCCAGTCCTTCATTGCCTGGCGGCAAAAAGTAGGCGTGGTCGGCCTGGCCATCGAACGTCGCCACCACCGGTGACATGCCGTGTTGTCGGCCGGCTTCAAGCACATCTTCCACGAAATGGCGCTCGATGGCTTCGCAGTGCAGATGGCGGCCAGTGGCCAGTTCCGAAATGAACGCGCCGTTGAACTCCACGATCGGCAGCGCAACCGGCAATCCACGAAGCACTTCGCGCATCGTGACCACGCTTCTCGCGCTGGCGACGGTGAACGGCATCCCGTCGGTCAACAGTTCAGTCAGGATGCCCAGCGACACATCGCTGATCCGCCCGCCCGGATCGAGCAACGTCCCATCAAGATCGGAGACAAAGAGGCGACTCATGAATCTACTCGTGTGGGACTTCATCGGGAACTCACAGGTTGCGGTGCGTCGTGGTGCGCGAACCATTTCCGGCGATCCTCCATCGATTCCGGTGCCTCCTGATACGTGCAGGTCGACTGCAGGACATAGTGGTTGTAGATGGTGTTGATGGCATCCAACTCTTCCATGCGGGCTATGCGAATCAGTGGCGTGATCGATTCTGCCGAAGTTGTTTTCATCTTGTTGTTTCCCGATTAGTTTGCTTTCTCTCCTACTCAAGTGCCGCCGACAGTTTCGCATCCAGTTGGGACAGGTCCGCGGGGTAGAGCGATACCAAACGCTTGCCTTCCTGCTGATAAAGTTTCTGCTTCAACAGCATACCGATCTTGTAGTCGGTCGTGTCCAGCCCCCAGTACTCGATGTACAGGTCATATCGCGGGAGATAGAAGTCCGGCCGTATGGCGAAGCCCTGGATGATCTGGAACTTGTCGTCGTAACGGTAGTCAATTCCTTTCGTGTTAAGCCAGTCCGCAATCCGCTTCTCTCCTTGCGACTGCACAACGGTCCGGTCTGCCGTGAGAATCGTCTTCTGGTTTTGCACCTTCATATCGAAGTTGCGGCGCTCAATGAATACGGCATCGAAACACGCCCCGCAATAGACTCGCTGGAATTGGCTCTTGGCGAGGTCGCGCTCCTCAGCGGTGGCCGGGTTCCCGCAGCGCGAACAGGCGACTGGGCCGAAGGACTGCTGTGCTTTGGTGGCGGCCTCGATCTGCTCTACGGCGCGTAGCGCGGCGCCGAGAACATAGTCCGGTTCACCGGGCCGATGGGCGGCATCGCGGCAGGCAGGCAAAGCGGATCCATTGCCAATCCTCGCCAGCGCCACCAGGGCGTACTGCCGCACCTGGGGGTGCGCATCGCGAGTCAGGGTGCAGAGGGCGGGCACGGCATCGCAGATACCTTCATTTGCGGCCAGTTTGCCAAGTGCCGACGCGGCTGCCCGACGAACGGTCGGACCTGCGTGGTGGCATAGACCGATCAGTTCGTTGATCCCCCGCGCATCACCTGCTTCGCCCAACTCGACTGCGTACCGCCTAGCCTGTTCGGCCTGCTCCTGAAGTTGTCTTCGATTCATTGCTCGTTTTCCCGCCCCATCCCCTGACTTGACTCGTGTTGCTTGTCGCGTCAAACGCGACGACCCACGGGAGTCAAGTTGTTGTTCATGCCTTCGGTTAGCATCTCAAACCACATCCAACCGCCCAAACGCTCGCAATGTCTTGAGTGCGTCCAGAGTCAGTA
>CAYHEL010000208.1:0-4808 GCA_964355415.1 uncultured Verrucomicrobiota bacterium
CGCGGGGCCCCTCTCCCCCCGCGGAGCCGCGCGCCGCCGCCCTTCGGGTTCCCGGGCCACTCCGCCGATTGTCCCCCTTATACGCCTTTCGCCCCCAGTGGGGGCGGGCGCGTTGGTTTTGCATTGCTGCCGGCCTCGCGCGGAAGAGTCGCTCGCAAAACAATGCCGGGGAGACCCCGGACCCCCTTGGGAGACGCGCGTGTTGTCCGGCGGCCGGGAAATATTCTGGCCCGCGTGATCAGCCATTCAAGCCAACGCATTCTGGCAAACCACCACAACCCATTATGCCACCGGCCAACAGAATACCTCGCTTCACTCGAAGCCGCGTTCCGCGGCAGGTGCCGAGGCGGCTTCGCCGCCACCGTTCATCATGTGATTGACATTCTCATCCCTCGTTATGAAACTGGGAACAGCATGAATTCTGATTTGCAAACAATGAAATTGCACGAACTTGGTTTTAACGGCTGGTTTGAACAACGTTCCTCCGCCCTCCTGCAGCCGGGCTACAGCATTGCGCGCGTAACGGCCGTTGATCGGGGCGCTTTCCTCATCCGAAATCAGGATGGCGAGACTTATGCGGAAATGGCGGGCAAGTTCCGTTTCGTCGTCGGGGCCACCATCGATCTGCCGTGTGTGGGTGACTGGGTGTGTGTTCAATGTCACGCATCGGGCGGTCCCGCCATAATCCATAACGTCGTCCCGCGAAAAACGTTCCTGCGTCGCAAAAGTCCCGGCAAGACTATGGATTTTCAGATGATCGCGGCGAACATCGATGTCGCCTTCATCGTGCAGGCCTGTGGATTCGATTTCAACTTGGCTAGGCTCGACCGGTATCTTGTGATGGCAAACGAGGGTTCGATTGAACCATGGATCATCCTGACCAAGTCAGACCTGATTTCGCCCGAGCAACTCGATCAGGCAATCATTCAAGTGCAGCAAATCAGCGCCTCCATCAAAATCCTTGCACTCAGTAACACAACGGGCGTTGGACTGCAGGAGTTCCGCACCCTCCTTGTACCCGGAATAACGTACTGCCTGCTTGGCTCCTCAGGAGTTGGGAAGACCACACTTGTCAACCGACTGATTGGGCACGATGCGTTTGACACCAAGGCCGTCAGCGGTACCGGGGAAGGTGTCCATACAACTGCCCGTCGCCAGTTGCTCCTTCTTGATCATGGATCCATGATGATCGACACGCCAGGGATGCGCGAACTAGGTATGCTTGGAACGAGCTACGGCTTGGACGACACATTCGCCGAGATTCGCGATCACTCAGGGAAGTGTCGTTTCGCGAACTGTACACATACCGAAGAACCTGGATGCGCAGTCCTCCTTGCTGTGGAGAATGGGGCCTTGAGTGAAGACCGGTATCAGAACTACCTCAAACTGAAGAAGGAGAGCGAATTCCATAATCTCTCCTACGTCGACAAGAGGCGGAAAGACAGATCATTCGGCAGATTCATCAAGTCCGCCAAGAAGAGTTTGAAGGAGTGAAGCCAAACACCGAGCACCGGCACGAAGTCAAATCTCCGTTTGCCGGTCGCTTTGTCCCTTCTCCCCCCGCTCCCCCCTCATTCTCGTTTTCGGCCTCCGGCGGCCGTGCTTCATTGACGGTAAACCATGCCAGTGGTAGGAATCAGGCAATAGCCCAGCCGCCACTGATTTCAATCGTTGGCCGAAAGACATGAAACTGACTGAACGAGCCCGATTGATCGTCAAGCGATTCTCGCAAGAGATCGAGTTCTATCGACTTGTGCTAAAACATCCTCGGACTCCTCGCGCATCCCGGTTCTTTCTTGGCGCGGCAATAGCCTATTGTAGTGGGTGGTCATTCTTGCGCTGATGTGTTGCCCTATGCGCATGACTGTTCGTCCTGTACCTGTCCCACATAGTCTTTCCCGTTGCTGAGTTTGCCGCGCACGACCCGCGTGGTTGTGTTCTCGGTTAGGGTCAGCGCCTCTTCGCAGGGGTGAGCGTGCAGATCCACGGAGGGTCTCGGCCGCACCCGGCGCTTGTCGAATTGAACTTGTGTTCCCTTGAAGGGGCTGGTCGGGCCGGTGAGTACGTCAATCTTGATGCCGCGTTCTTGATCACCGTTCGGCCCGGGGCGCAGGAATTGATAGTGCTCGCCTCCTTTGACCACCTCATAGCCCAACTTGATCATCGCCTCCCGCAGGGGTCTCAGTTGTTCTGAGTCCAGAAGTAACTCGGAGCGCAGAAAGAGATCGAGGTCATTAGTTGATCGTGGTTCCGGCAACTCCTTGAACAGGGTCTGCCTTCGTTCCTCCATGATCATCATGTAACGCAGATAGATGCCGTAACCACCGCCGACGATCAGCGGCACCTTTGTGCCTTCCAATTCATTGAGCAAATCGAGCAGGGCGGTCGTCAGCGTCATCATTTTGTTCATGGTGTTCTCCTGGTTTGACGGATCAATTCCGTCAGGACTTGGGTGGCGATCTCCTGATCCCGTTTGTCGCCGCGCATCAGTTCCAAGTACGACTGAATGGGGGATGCCCATCGAAAGCCGGTTTGCGCGTCCAAACGGCTATCGAAGTAATCCGTTTCATCCTCACTTGGGATAATCTCCAGATTAGGGAACCGATCCGATTCGCTGGAAGACAAGCGGGCAAGCAGTGCCTCAGGCCGGGGACAGTAGACGGACAGCATGTCCCCGCGTTGCATAACAGCATACTGGGTCGCGGAAGCCAGCCCTGTCGCCACGACCGGTATGTTCAATTCCTTGCCCAAGTCGGCAAGCACGGACGGAAGATCAGTCACCGTTGCAGAAACTTTTCGGCGGATGACGTCAACCGGTCTCATTGGCTGGTAGTTTCCCAACAATTTTTCCAGGAGCTTGTCCGGCTGGATCAATTTCAACGGGCCTTGCTCTCGACTGACTATGAGATCCTCTTCCATTGCCTTGATTGCCTTGGACACTGTGCCCATGCTCATCGGGGGGCGTCCCAGCGCCTCGCCCAATACATTGCGAGTGTTTATCGCAGTAAGCACCTCGGTGACCCGCTCGAACTGCGCCTGTGCCAGGAATACACGGGGTACCATCGAACTGTTCTTGCGATAAACGTTCTTTATGGGGGTCGAACGGGGATAGAGATTCGGCTGGCCAGTACGGAAGACAAACAACCCGCCAGGTGCCATCACCACGCCGTTACCGCAAAGATCCAAGCCACTTACACCGTCCTGCTCCAGTTCCTGCAGTTGTGACTCACTCAGATAGGGAAGCATGATCATCGGCAACGTGCCGGTAGATAGCATGGTGCCCTTGACCTCATGGACTGCACTTCTGAACGCAATCGGCGTAGAACTGGCTTTTATTTCGACGGCGAAACGAGAACACAGCCCCCCTGATCGAACCTCAATAAGGGCATCAAATTGCCGCTTTCCGCCAAACTGGGGTTCCAGTTTAATGCAGGCGATCTGCAATGGCGGGAGGGTTACCCGCCCTTCCGTCAACATGCGCTGCATGTCCGCTTCGCCGATCTGTTTCCTGTAATTCATTGTTTTCTTGATTAAGAAAATGTCATATATCGGGAAAATGTCAACCGGATTCTATTTGAACTCAGGCGCGGTCGGCGCACACATAGACTATTCATTGCAGTGTCGATCGCTTGGATGAATTCGAAAAGGGGCTGCGAGATCCCAAGCTCAACGCGATGGCAGATATCGCAAATGCACTGAATTGCCGATTGAGGGACATTATAGGAGACGCCAAAATATAGGCAGATGCGCGGTGATTGCTCGCTAACAATGTAACTCCCTGTACCGTCGCCTTATAGTCTTTTGTCAGAGCCATGTTTCTTTACCTCCTTGTATCGCTTCCTCCTCGCCACCGCGTCGGCAATATCGGCGGATTGTCGCCGCTTGTCGCCTCCGGCTAGCAGGATTACCAGCGTCTTTTCCTTCATGCCACGGCCAACATAGAAGAAGGGGCGATTGTCCTTTCAATCAAATCGCCTTCCTCCATTCTTGCTGTTTCCACCTCATAGCGATTCTGCAAATTCATCCACACCTCGACGGATGTCCCGAAATAACGCGCCAGCCGCAAGGCCGTGTCGGCGGTAATACCGCGCTTGCCCAGGACGATTTCATTGATCCGCCGGGGTGGGACGTGGATGTCATGCGACAGCCGGTATTGCGAAAGGCGCATGGGCCGCAGGAATTCCTCCAACAGGATTTCGCCGGGGTGGATGGGTTTCATAGTTCGTTTATTCATGTTCATGTCTCCGTCAATGATAGTCCACAATCTCGACGCCCCATGCGTCGCCGTCACGCCATTCAAAACACAGCCGCCATTGATCGTTGATCCTTATGCTGTACTGCCCGGCCCGGTTTCCGGTCAACTTCTCCAAGCGATTACCGGGCGGGATACGTAGGTCGGCCACATCCCGCGCCGCGTTCAACCATTCAAGCTTCCTCATGGCCACCGACTAACCGTTCCCCGCCGTCTCACCGGTTCGCCTTTGAACAGGCGTTCTGTGTCCCTGCATTGAAAGTGTCGAATCATGTTTGTGCCCTCATAATAACGGAATCCGTTATGGTGTCAAGAAGTGTTAGAAGTTTCTCCCGTTTGACTTTCCAGTTCTTGCCGTTCAATCCGTCCACAATACTACGGACGGCCCCGGCGTCCACCAGGCGGGACGATTGCTCCGGGGGTAGTGCCTTTGGTTCACCCGTGATTGACGGCAGGGCGGACACGGCGGCAAGGGCGGCGGCTTCTCCGGTATGGGTATAGTGCCGCGTCATGGCCGGGGTGGAGTGCCCCACGATTGACTCGACAACTGACAAGG
>CAYHEL010000209.1:0-4781 GCA_964355415.1 uncultured Verrucomicrobiota bacterium
GCGGGGCAGATCCACGTCAATCACCCATACCTTAAGCCGGTCGCCAGCCTGCACTACCTCGGCGGGATCGGTGATATACCGGTCAGACAGCGCTGACACATGGACCAGCCCGTCCTGATGCACCCCGACATCCACAAACGCCCCAAAGGCCGTCACATTGGTGACAATCCCCATCAACTCCATCCCGGGTTTCAAATCCTCCATGGTGTTGCCATCATCACGGAAACACGGCGCCTCAAAGGTCTCACGGGGATCACGCCCGGGCTTTTTGAGTTCCGCGATAATGTCCTTCAGGGTGGGTTCGCCGACATCGGCACTGACGTACTTCCGGAGTTCGATCTTATCGGCCAGTTCCTTGTTACCGACGAGTTCCTTCAGAACCACTCCCAAATCCCTGGCCATCTTCTCCACCAGCGCATACCGTTCAGGATGCACGGCCGAGGCGTCCAAAGGATGATCCGCGTTCCGTAACCGCAGGAAGCCCGCCGCCTGTTCGAACGCCTTCGGCCCGAGACTGGGCACCTTGAGCAGTCCCGCGCGACTGGTAAACGCCCCGCTCTTGTCGCGATGCGCCACGATCTTCTTCGCCAGACTGTTGCCAATGCCCGAGACTCTCGCCAACAGGAACGCACTGGCGGTGTTCAGTTCCACCCCGACATGGTTCACGCAACTGACCACCACGTCCTCCAACTTCTGCGCAATCAAGGGCTGGTGGACATCGTGCTGATACTGCCCCACCCCGATGGACTTCGGGTCAATTTTCACCAACTCGGCCAAGGGATCCTGCAGGCGTCGTCCGATTGAAATCGCCCCCCGCACCGTCAGGTCGAGGTCGGGAAATTCATCGCGCGCCACTTCCGAGGCGCTATAAATGCTCGCGCCGGATTCATTGACCTGAATCACCATCACGTTCTTGATGTTGGCCTTCTTCAGGGTTTCCCGGATAAAGCCTTCGGTTTCGCGCCCAGCGGTGCCGTTACCGACGGCAATAGCCGCCGGCTGGAACTTGGCGATCAGTTTGGCCAGATCAATACGCGCCTCCATCTCGGATCGGTCGCCCTGGCTCAGGTACAACGTGGTATTGGCCAGGAACTTCCCCGTGCCGTCCAGAGCCGCCACCTTGCAGCCTGTGCGGATGCCGGGGTCGATGGCAATGACCGGACGGCCACCCAGCGGTGCGGCGAGCAGGAGACTGCGCAGATTCCTGGCAAAGACCTCGACCGCCGCGCGGTCGGCCTTCATCTTCAAGTCAACCGACACATCCGTCTCGACGCTGGGCGCAATGAGCCGCTTATAACTATCCTCGATGGCGGTCCGCAGATGCACGGCATACGGGGATCGGTCATTCACCTTCATCAGTTCACCCATCCGCTTCAGGATCGGGTCGGCATCCACGGTGAAGGAACGCTTCAAGACCCCTTCATTTTCACCGCGCCTGATGGCAAGATAGCGATGCGAGGGAATATCGACCGCCTTCTCCTTGAAGTCGTAATATTGCTCGAACTTGGTCGGTTCCTTCGTCGCCTCCTTGACGGCCTCGGACACCACCAGGCCGTTGGCGGCGAACGATTGCCGCGCAGTGGCGCGAATCTCGGCATTTTCCGCCACCTGTTCCGCCACAATATCACGGGCGCCGGACAGGGCATCCGCCGCCGACTCCACTTTCTTCTCCGCATTCACAAAGGACTTCGCGGCCTCATCAGGATTACCTGAAACGGGCTGTTGGAGAATGATCTCGGCCAGGGGATCCAGGCCCTTCTCGCGGGCAATCATGGCCCGTGTCCGGCGCTTGGGCTTGAAGGGAAGATACAGATCCTCGAGCGCATTTTTCGTGGTGCAGGCCAGGATCTTCGCCTTCAGGTCGTCCGTGAGTTTGCCCTGCGTCCTGATCGAATCCAGGATCGTGGCGCGACGCTCCTCCAGGTCCTTGTAATACTCCAGCCGTTCCTGGATCTTCCCGATTTGAACCTCATCAAGGTTCTCCGTCACTTCCTTGCGGTAACGGGCGATAAAGGGGATCGTGCTCCCTTCAAACAGCAACTTGGCCACCGCCAGAACCTGGCGCGGCGCAATACTGAGTTCAGCGGCAAGGCGCGGAATAGACGAGGCATCAAGCGATTCATTCTGATCAATTTCAGCAACCATACATGTCTCCTCTGACGGCGTGTCCTTCGGAATTCTCTACTTTGTCAGGCAAATGGAACCCCCTTCCTTCAACCGCGCCCTCAGTTGATCAAGAGGAACCTCTGACACCCGATGTCGTCCACTCATCGCGACACAACACGCGACACCAGCCGCCTCACCAGTCTGATTACAGTTCATCATCACTCTGATGGCTCCATAGGCATTTTTGTTCGCGCCGATCAGGCGACCGGCCACGAGAACATTGGATGTCGATTCAGGAACCAGCGCCCGGTAGGGAATCTGATAGTAGGGGGTGGCGCCGACCGATTCGTCCCGCCAGCGCGACCAGACGCACGTCTTGCCGGGTTCAGAATACCGCTGGGTTCCGTCGAGGTACTTCATGGTGATTCCGGCCTTGTTACTGTGGTGAATATCTACTCCGTATGTTCCGTATCCGATGGCATCCTCGAAATCCGTTCCCTGGAGAATGTCCTGCTCGGTAAGAGTATAGAGACATTTCGCGTGCCGTGTCTCGCGAACTCCGATATGGGTCGCCAGGTTGGCCAATGTTATGTTCGATCCGCCCGGAATCTGGCGGAGAATATCGCAGATGGCTCGAACTTGCCGTCGACCCTCCATCTCTGCGGATGTCAGGGAATCCCCATCCGAACAGTCTGCATTGTGGACCCTGGAGCCTGCGATCATGAAAGACTCCGGTCTTCCCACGACGCCCATCCCCCAGGCAAATCCCTGTTTCAGGGACCCGTGGTATTTCGGGTCATGGATGGCTCCCGAGAAATCGAATTTTGGGTTTTGACGGATGATTTCCCTGTATTGGTCAACCATCGCCACCGTTGTAGGGGGTTGAAGCTCATCGTATTTCGTGAGGGGAAGCCCCATCCTTGCGATCAGGTCGCCATCGCCGGTGGCATCAATGAAGTAGCGGGCTTCGATGGCGCGTCTTCCGGTCTTATCTTCAACGATGACTGCGGACACCTCGCCGTGGTCGTGAATCACGTTGACGAATCGGGTATGGAGAAAGGGCCTGACCCCGCTTTCCGCAATGAGTTCATCCAGATCGATCTTGAGTTCCTCCGGATTGAGGACATAGGCACAGTGCTGATCTGCGGACGGATCCACCACCTTGACGGCATTTCTTCTCTTGAGCCGCTCAATCACCTCGAGGGACAGCCCGGCTACGATCCGCTGTTTGCGCTCCATGTCATAAGCTGAATGCCAGACAGTCACCAGACCGGCGGTTGCGACGCCGCCGAAGAAACCGTTGTTCTCAACAATGGCGACTTTCGCCCCCAGTCGCGCCGCTCGTACCGCTGCAAATACGCCGGTGCAACTCCCCCCGATCACGCAAAGATCAGCATTAAAGGCTACGGGGATGCTCCGTTCGGGCTCTTTGATCATATTCATTATTTCTTTCCTCAGAGTGTGTCGGCTCACAAGACAGTGCTCCGAGCCAGTTTGGGAAACGGGAAAGGATGCTAGGTGTCGTCCCTGGCAAGGTCAAGAACTTCCCTCAATGATCAATGTGATCAATGTGATCCAGGTCACCTTAACGACAGCGAGGCCATGGCGGTGGCGTAGATGCGACCACCGGACGAACCCCAGCGGTCGTCGGCCTTCCAACTGCCGGCATCGGAACCGCCCTTAACCTGTTGGGCAACGAGGTCGTGACGGAGGGCGGCCAAGCCCTTGTGGGCGGGGGCTTCGTCCATCTTCTTGAGGGCGGCGGCGAGGAAATAGCGGCGGTAGTAATCCATGTCCGGACCCGGCGTTGACGCCAGACGTTGCATCTGCCCCTTGATGGCCTGGCGCCGGACAGGCGACACCAGTCCGGCATGAGCCGGATCCAGAAGACTCATGGCCCCCATCGCCGTGAGGGTTTGGGAAGCGCCTCCCGGAGTGTCGCCGCTCTTCTGATATCCGAAAGACCCATCATCGGCGGCCACGTTGGCCATCCAGCGTAATCCGCGCTCCACCTGCGGCTTCACCTGGGGCCATCCTTGTTCCGCGACGAGACGCAGGGCCTCAATCTGCCACAAGGTAATGGACAGGTTTGACGCAGGACGAGCCTCGTTGTGGTACCCCCACCCGCCATCGGCATACTGGCGGGAACCGATGGCCGATACGGCGCGATCCAAAGCCAGTCGCAGTGCCTCGCTTTTCCGCGTTTCATACGCTTTGGCAAGCGCCAGGGTGGCAATGCCCTGATTATAGGGGGTCCCGGAAAAGAGTTCGCCAAAATGTCCGTCCGGCTGCTGGCTCCGGATCAGGTAGGCGACCGCCTTGTCGGCGGCAACGTTTCCACCGGCCTTTCCGTCGAGCAGCGTCATCAGCGAAAGTCCGGTTAGAGCGACCTCGAAATGTTTGTCGCCACCCCACTTGGCGGAACTCCACGAGCCGTCCGGTTCCTGGGTTTGGCGCAACCACGCCACCGCCTGCTGACTGGAATCGGTTGGTTTCGCGCCCGCAAACCAAAGCCCCCCAAGTAGGAGAGCCACCGTCGCGGCAGCCGCGAGAGGATAAATCCAACGGTACCCGGGCTGTACACTGCCGCCGATACGTCGACTTCTGCAGTTAGCCGGGGCGTCTTCCCTTATCTTCGCCAGAATCTCCGGGGCCAAGTCATGGGAGACTGTCGA
>CAYHEL010000210.1:0-4781 GCA_964355415.1 uncultured Verrucomicrobiota bacterium
GGATCGCATCAACCAGGTCATCCAGATACAGGCTGGCCAGGTGGATGGCAGTATCGTGAGTGGAGAGTCTATCCCCGCGCAGTGCGTGCGGCTTAAGTTTGTCGAAGGCGGCGAATCGCGGCCCTTCCGGAAGATAGGAGCGGGAGACGATTCTGAGCGCCAGGGTCGGATTGTGCCCCTGCAGAAAGTGGATCACGGCCTCCACGGTGTCGGCATAGTCGCGGCTATGCCGCAAAAAATGGGCGACGCTGGCAGGGCGTTTTCGGTGTTTAACCGCCATGCGGATCGCGAGAATGCCCGTCCTTGAAAAAAGACGGAGGGCAAGGGTCAGGGACGCATCGGATTGAACCACGATATGTCCGGATTTTCGGAGGATCCCGGTCAGGTAGGCCGTGGCTGGGTAGGGTGCATTGACCTGCACCATCGGCGGGGTGACCACGAGAATACGCATAGGATATTTCGCCGACCGGATTACTCCTCGAAACTGGCCAGTTTCCCTCGCATCAGGGCGGCTCGTTGCTCGATGAACCCGAGTTCGGCTTTATATTCCTGAAGGAGTGTGGTGATATGCTTCTCCAGCTCAACGACATACGATTCAAGTTCTGATATTCTTCTATTGGCGGTCATCGTCTCAATGGCCATCTTGCCGGCCAGGTTATGAATTTCCGTTTCCGCCTCCTGCGTTCTTTTTTCTGCGGCCTTGAGACGCCGATCAGCCTCAGTCATATGTTCAAAATGCCGCGAGGTTTCCTTGCGTGCCGCATCCAATTTATTCCGAAGGTCGCTGATTTCCCCCAGGAAGACAGACGTGGCTTGGGAGACGGATGCGGGTGGCGGAACGGCGGGAGAGGGTCTGGCTTCTGAAGCAGGCGGTGAAGTTACATCCAAAAGAACGGCCGGAGCGGGATCGGGGCGGACAGGTTTAGGAGCGGGAGTCAAATCGGGAGTCGTCGGCTGAGCAGAAGAGGGCGTGGGAATCTGACTGGGACTCGCTGCTTCGGGAGAGGATGGAGGCGTTGAATTGGCGGAGGACTCGGGAGAGGAAACGAGAATGATCCCAGCGCATTGCTTGCATCGTATTTTCTTACCCAACAAACTCTGGGCAACTTTTGTCTGCCATTGGCAGGCCGGGCACTTTGCCACGATCAGGGGGCCTGAAGTGGATTCGGAAACCGAACCCAGAACAATGGGAGCCGCCGCTTTTTTGATTCCGGATTCCGGTGATGAAGGCAATTTCGCGGGTGGAGTAAGTTGCGCCGTCGAACTGGCGGCGGGTGCGATTGGAGCGGGGTGAGGCGCCGGGGGCGGGATCGATGGCGGGGTGGGGGCAGGTGTAGTTGTCGCATCGGGAGAAGACGGTTGCGCAGGCACCGACGAGGAAGTTCCTGGCTTGGCAACGGGGATGGATGCCCCGCATTTCGGGCACTTTATCGACGTCGGCATTCGCGAGGGCGAAGCCTTGATTTTCAATTTGGCCTTACAACTTCCACATTCAATGGGAATCAGATCCATAACGCTCTCCTTGCTGATTGGCATTAATCAGGGTTAAATCAATGACAAGATGCGGCTTCCGAGTCAACATAAATGGCGAGAACGAGCGTGTTCCGCGTTGCTTTCGATCTGACAGAGGTCTAGAATAACCACCCATTTATGGCGCGGAGATCATTTTGAGGCATCATGGCGGTGTAACGGGTAATGAGTTCGGAATCCTTTGGAAATGTTAGGCGGCACTGTTGAAATTGCAGGGTGTTCGATCATTGATCATGGATATGGCGTCCTGGATCCCCTCCAGGCGTACCCGGTCGGTTTACGTCGGCGGCATGCTTGATCAAGGTTTGCAGTCGGGGGCGCTTTTCGTCATGACTTTGGTTTGGGCCCGGATATTATCCGTTGATGAGTTCGGTGTGTTTGCCTTGGGCCAGGTCATAGCGCTTTATGTTGGCGCGGTTCACACGAGTCTTGTCTCGGAACCATTTTCGGTGAATTATGCGCGGTTTACGGGATCCGAGTTGTTGGCATACACGCGCTGGGCGAATCGTCTTCACTGGGGACTGTGTGGCATCATCGGAGTGATATGTTTCGCGGCGGCGGGGGGCGGTTGGGGTTTGGGATATCCGAATGCCGCGAAAGTGTTGGTTTGTGTAGCGTTGGCGACTCCCGCCTATAATACGCTCTGGCAGACGCGTCGAGTGTCGTACGCGCTGGCACAGTCTCGGAGGGCCTTGGTCGGGACGCTCATTTTTATCGGTGTGTTAAGTTGCGGTATGGTGCTGGTGTGCGTGTCAACACGGCCAAACGCAATCCTCTCGATGTTGATCTTCGCCCTGGCCGCAGTCCCCATGGGGCTAGGCATGAGAGGAGCGGGGCCTGACTCGAGTTCGGGCGATCCGAAGGCATGGTGGCGGGATCATTGGCGGTATGCCAAATGGCATATGGCGGGAATCTTTGTGTCAGGATTGGGGGGCGTCATAGCGTATCCCATGTTGGCATGGTTTGGAGGGGTCAAGGTCAGCGGATCATTGAGGCTTGTTGAGACTTTGTACGGTCCGATCAATCAGGGTTTGACGTCGTTGGGCATGGTTATTTTGCCCCGGTTGACGCAAGCCCGTGAAGAGGGAGGGATGGAGAAGGCGGTCGGGCGATTGCTCCGCGTCAGAACCTTTTTGCTTTTTGCTGCGATCCCTCTGCCCCTGGTGGCGGCTCTCTGGGGGGGGTGGGGGATGCGGACCCTGTTTGGGGAGATCCAAGGGAGCGGATTGGGGACAGCCGTAACATGGTATGCGGGACTCATAACGGCGCGAGTCGTCGTTGATTTTGGCCCCACCATGGTGTTGCGTGTGGCTCGGGAAACACGGGGATTTTTCATGAACGGATGGATCACCGGTATTGCGGGCGCGTTGGCAGCCTGTGTGGCTGCCGCTTTTTCTGTGGAATGCGTTATTGCGGTAAGGCTTGCGGTGGCGGCTTTATCCTGGTTTGTCTTTGCGCGATATGCTCGGGCATTCATGCCGGGGAGAACCTTATGATGCCATCCGGAGTGCGGGATTTGATTCGATGGAGTCTGATTGTTGCCTTTGGTCTTACGGCCGGGATGACGATCGGTAATCCGGCAGCGGTCATGTGGTTGATGATGGGTGTTTTGGTCATGACTTCGGTGGCCTTGACTCGGGGGCGGTTGGAATCGTTATTGGGATGGTATTTGGTGTTGGTTGCCGTTGTGAATCTCGTTAAACGTCTACTGTTTGTGGTTGGCCCTGTCGATCAGTCTCTCTATCATCAGATTCAGGCGGCTCCCTATATCATGCTGCTCGTCATGCTTGTGATTTCGGTGCGTCGTTTTTATCGAATTCCATGGGTGTTTGGAGATTTCCTGGTTGGCTTGTTTTTTCTGATGAGTATCGGGTTCACGATGTGGAAGTCGGTGGCAAGCGGGACTGTTGCGGAAGGAACGGTCTCGCTGATTCGTTACAGCGGGGCGACGCTCGGTTATTATGTCGGACGAACGTTGGATCGTACGGTATGGAAATCCTTAAGCGGGGTGCTAGGCTGGGTTTTTGTGGGAACGTTGGCGCTCGCGTTCTGGCAGTTCGCTTTTGGCCCTACCTATGTTGACGCGATGTGGGCCCGCTGTACCGCCGATACGTCCGTTCAGGCCGTAAAAGTTGTTTCCAGCATGGCGGGGCTCGAACCGATGCGGGCGTACGCGACTTTTTCGGATCCGCTGGCGTGGGGACTCTTTCTCGTCCTCGTCTGGGTTGTCGTCGAGGCTGGGTGTGAGGAACAGGGAGGCAAGGCAGGTCGCCGGATTCTGAGACGAGGTTTTTTTCTGGCCGCGTTGACGCTGACCCTCTCCCGATCACCACTCTTGGCAGGGGCGGCCATGTTGTGTTTTCAGTGGGTGTTGCGCCTGCGCACGGTAAGTCGGCCAGGGGTGCTTCTGACGCTTTTTGCCGGTTCGTTCTATGGGGTAGTCGTGTTGATTGAGTATCTGTTGGAAAATGTGTTGAAGGCCTCATGGTTTCCGAATTTTGCGTCCCCCTTCCTGTCGCGAATGTTGGATATCGGGACGTTGACACAACGCGGGTATGCCGTTGAGGAATGGGGGCGCGCCATCAGGGACTATACTTTTTCAGGTGTGGGGTGGCATGAACACGCCTCCCTCACTTCGGGTGCGGTCACGTCGGCCTTGTTCCAGTCGCACAACGGTATCATCAGTCTGGTGCTGGTGGTTGGGATTCCCGGGTTGTTGGTTGTGATTTTATGGTTTGCCTCGTGGATGCGGGGCGTCACTCTGGCGCTACGCAGTGAGCTGACGGAAGAACGTGTCATGTTGCGTTGGGCCGCCGCCATGGTACTCGGGTATGCCTCAACCGTCTTTGTCAGCGGCCCTCAATTCATGAACGAATTCTTTTGGCTTATGATGGGTTGGACCACGACACTATCTATGTCGCGAGGCATGAAGGATAAGGATCACCTTCCCGTCCGCGCGGACGGGGCCGCACCTCCGGTGGGGGTGGCATGAATTATCTGATGGCCAAGGAGGTTGGTTTTCTCCGTTATGTCTGGAGGCGTCTGGCCTGGCGTGGAATGAAATTATTGCCGGGGGCCGAGTGCGCGCTGACGTTGCCTAACGGAGTGGTGTTGATGTCACCGAGGACATCCTATTGCGGGTCGGATGTCTTCGTCACGGATGCGGCAGTGGACTGGGGGACGGAATGGATTCTGGCGGCGTACCTTCATAGGCGACCCAAGGGAGTATTTGTCGATGTGGGCGCGAATAT
>CAYHEL010000211.1:0-4776 GCA_964355415.1 uncultured Verrucomicrobiota bacterium
CGGTTGCGAGAATGTGCGGGTGTTCCCGGCAAAGAAGGGGTTGCTCTGCGTTTCCCGGTCCACCGGGGCGGACAATCGCGAACGGCCAACGCCGTCACCGTCCGAAGGCACTCTACAGCCGTTCGGCGGTGCGACCGACGGTCATTTGCTCTATTTGGAATTGCCCTGACGACAACTCCAACATCAACCCGCAAATCCCATCAAGGTCATAGTGTAAAATGACTAGTCAGAGGTGGAATATCCCGGGGAAAAGAATGCTGCAGGTCTTTGAATCCGGCTTTCCTGTTGCAGTGTGGCCAGGGTGCTGGAGCCGAAAGCGATCAGGAGAATGAAACTGATGATTCTCAGGGTTTTACCTGTCCGGGTGGCGCCCAGACTCAGCAATGTCCAGGCCAGCCAGAGCCCTGAGAAGGCCCCCGCCGCGAGACTGGCCCGGGTGGCACAGGGGAGGCCGTAGTGCCAGAAGAGCACCAGCCTCAGCCAGGATTCAACCGGTGTTTTCAGTCCGTCTTTTCCGGCCTGCGCAATGGCGAGATTACGCCGGATATCCGGGGTGCTACCCCCGTAGCGTTCAGCGCGCAGGAGTACCTCAATGGCATCGGCGGGTTTGTCAGACAGTACTAAAGCCGTTCCCTGATTATACAACAGGTCGGGATTGCGGACTCCCAGATCAACCAGTTTCTGGAAGGTACCCGCCGCCGCAAGAAAATCCTTCGGAGTTTTCGCCGAACTCATCTCCGTGACGGCCTCGTCCCAGATGAAGGCGCGTTCCGCAGGAGTGGAAGCGGAGGTCCGGATGGCTGCTAAGAGAAGGATGAACAGGATCAGGGAACCGGGGGGTGCCGACTTGCTCCGAAATGATTCAAGATGGCGTTCGATTCCTGCAAGCGTCGTTACCAGTTCGGCGGTATCGACCGGTGTGGGGGCGGGTGCGGTCTCGAAGGTCGCATTAAAGTGACGTTGCATCTGATCCGCAAAACGTCGCGCCAAGGGAGCGGGGATGCCCCGGCTTGATAATAATGCCTGCGCCTCGGAAGGGGTCATGGAGTCGGTGCGAACCGCAAAACGATCCGAAAGATACCGGCGAAGAATCCCGCATGGGTCGGAGGAGTGTTTCGTTATCAAGGCGCTCCTGGCGCGGGGAAAGGCCTGTCTCCGACGTTGCGCGATTCTGAACAACGGACTATGGCGGAGGTAAAGACCCCTGATAAGGGCGAGGCAAAATATACAGGGACCGACCGCCGCCATCCCGATTAACCGGACCGGCGAGCCCAACAGAGGGGTCGGCTCGGTGCCGGCTGAAGTCCATCGCATTCCGGCAGGGCGCATGATCGACTCATCCTCCCGGTGGAGGTTGATCGCCTCATTGGTTGACCCTCCAATCACTTGCGCGGCGGTGATTTCCTCCACATGCCTGACTTTCAACGGAATCGGAGCTGTTTTAACGGTTCGGTATTCGCGGGCCTCACTATCATAGAAGGATACCTCAATCGGGGGGAGTTCGAAGGAGCCGGTTTGACGGGGGCGCAGGGTGTATGTATAGCGACACTGGGTGTCCTGTTTGGCGGTCTGGATGGTCTCATCATAGACCTCGAAATGATCCATCAGTGAGTTCTGCAAACTGAGTTTGGGCGGTGTGATGTTACGCATCTGGATGGAGCCCGACAGGGTCAACATCAACTTCAAGGGGTCTCCCACGTTACAGGTCTGGGTATCCAGGGCGGCCTCGACCACCAGATTGCTGCCGATGGCGCCAATATAGGAGTCGGGTCGGTTTTTTTCCGGTGGGGGAATGACGCGGACAATGGCGGCGGAACCCACGGCGAAGACGGAGGTTCCGGTGGCCTCTCCAGCGCTGTTGATGGAGACGGGCACGTTGCCCTTGAATAGAACGGGCCCGAATGTATAGGAGCCTTCCGAGAGGGGCGAGAAAGGAAGTGTGAGTGCATATTCCCAGTATTCTTTGCCATTTTCCCTTACCCCTTGACGTTCCAGTTTGAAGCGGGCGGGAACGCCCTGAGGATTCATCATGGCGCTGAAGTCGAAGAGGTCGGCCTGAACGGTGTAGTTGTTGATCGTGAAGCCCGGTTGGTTCCTCTGGGTCAGCCGGTCATTCAGCAGGCGCTGATAATCCGGCCCCTTGAGTCCGTCGATCTCCTTGGCGTTGAGGAATTCCGACTCGAGATGGGGGGGCTCGTTTGGAAATATCGGATCCGCATTGGCGAACGAGCCGGGAAGACGATGGAGTCTTACCGCCACGCGGATATCGAACGGTTCATCCACCAGCACGGTGTCACGCGACGCCGTGACTGTCACGGAAACGGTCTCCTGCCGTGTCACTCCCGTTACAGTGACAGTCGGGCCTTTTGCCGTGAGGGTTTGTCCCGCCACGGATGCAATGATGGGCCCCATGACCATCTCTCCTGCCGCAACCGGGGTAACCTTGTAGGTGAAAGTCCGGCCGGTGAAGCCCTCCTTTCGCATCGTGCCGTTGACAATGATGAGACTGTAATGGCTCGAGGACTGGCTTCCCAGTAACTGAGGGATCCCGTTCCTGATGGCCGAAACGTTCGGTGCTTCAGGATTGTCGGCGCCACCGACTTTAACTTGCAGGAGTAAAGATTCGCCGAGATAGATTTGATTCCGACTGACATTCACCTCAAGCGAGGGGGTGTCGGAGAGGGCGGCCAGCGGCGTGAAAACAAGGAGGGCAACGAATAAAAATGAACGGCAATGCATTGCCTTTACCAGTCTCTTTCTGCCGGTGACATGGGGATGGTGTCGTTGCGCTCGCGTTTTTCCTGCTCGTGCTCCTGTTCGCGCTGTTTCGCCTTTTCAAGCAACTTTCTCAAGTCCTCCTGCGACATCTCGCCCTTTTTCGGTTCCTGTTTCGCGGGTTGCTGTTGGGGTTTCGGTTGCTCCTTGGGCGGCTGGTTCTGCTGATCCTTATTCTGATCCTTGTTTTGGTCTTTATTCTGTTCCTGTTGTGGCTGTTGATTTTGCCCGGGTTGTTTGTCTTTTGGCAGAAGCTTCTCGATTTCCCTGAGCACGTCGTAGGCGTGGCGTTGATATATCAGGGAAGAGAAGAGATTCGTGGCGACGGTCTGTCCGGCAGCGGTTTGCGACGTTACGGCCTCTCCTGCCAGGGTTACGATCCTGGCCCGGTCTTCGGGGGACAGAACCTGCTCCGTGGCGTTCGTGCCGGACGCCTGATTGGTGGAGGTCTGTTCGACGGGGCGGGTGATTCCCTCTTTCGGGACGGTTTGTTCGAAGCGTTCCTTGAAGAGGCTGGTAAGACTGAGCGCCTCGGATTGTTGGGTTCCCACCGTTTTGCGCAGTTCGTCGGGGGGGTCCTTCAGGTTTGGCTGGGTCAGGGAAATGACATTCGTCTGTCGCTCGATATCCTCGCGGAGCAGTTGCGGATAACCGGCGATGCCCTTCCAAAGGGTGTAAACGGAACCCTCCGCCTTCGATGCCGTCGAGTAGGCGGATCGATCCAGATTTCGCAGCGCTGTGGCCGAGCCGAACAGTTCGTCGCGGATCGCCTCGGCGAAGGCATTGACCATGGCGATCTGTTGTTGGACGTTGGTGTTGTTCCCGGAGGATTGGGATTGCGACAGGGCCTGTAGCAATTTGCCTTTGAGAGGGATCATCAGGTCGGCGGTCTGATCCTGGTCACCGGCGAGTGTTTCCAGGGAATCGATGAGGGCGGGAGTTGTGTTGGTGAAGGCGGAGGGAATCTCGCGAATGAGTTTTCGTTGCTTCAGGAGCATGGCGTCGGCGAGGGCGCCGGGTTGCGATTGACCGTGCTCCGCCATCAACCGGACTATCTTGGCCTGCTCTTCTGCCGCTCCGCTCAATCCCGCGACGACGGCGAGATTCTTGCGGCTATCGGCGTCATCCGGGTTTTGTCTCAAGGCCTTCTGGAAGGCGGTGCCGGATTGCTTGAGGGACTGGACTTGGTGCTCCGCTTTTGCAGGATCGGGCGGTGTGCCTGCCTCCTGGGAAAGGGGGGCGGTTCCAGTGTTGAATAGCGCGCACCCGAGATTGTAGGCGGCTGAGGTCCCGAGTTCTCCTTCGACTCCTGTCAGTCCGCGGAAAGTATCGGCGGCCTCCTCGAGTTTGCCGGCCTTGAGGAAGGCACATCCCGCATTGAACATATAGTCATCCCGAGTGGCGCTGGCCGCCGTTTTTGCGGCGGACTGATAGGTGTCGGCGGCCTCTCCGTATTTGCCAAGCAGATATAGTTTCTGCGCCAGACGGGCACCCTCGCGGCCGGGTGGCACATTGGTGCTATTGGCGTGGGAGGGAAGACTCCAGACTCCAGACCCCAGACCCCAGGCCAGTGCCAACACCACGAGCGCGGGGGGGTGGGGTGGGGGATGGGGGACGCCGGATTCTGACGTCTGTTTTCTGATGACGAGTTGTCCGCGGCTGAAAAAGGTGATCGCGAGGAAGCAGAGGAAGGATGGAAAGAGAAACCACTGGTACCGCTCGACGTAACGGCGCTGGATCGACTCCTCCAGATCGCGTGCGGAAATGCGGCTCAGGTGGTTGCGGTAAAGATCCCCCAGTTTCACGTTTGCCAGACCGACAGGCACATAGGCGCCCCCCGTCTGTTCGGCGATATCACGGAGCACTTCATGGTTCAGTTTGGAGACGACCTCATGACCTTGGAAACTCAGGTCTCCTTTCTTGTTGACGGCCGAGGGGATCGATGCGCCCTCGGTGCTTCCGAAGCTGACGGTGAAGATGGCCACACCCTGTTCCTTGGCC
>CAYHEL010000212.1:0-4775 GCA_964355415.1 uncultured Verrucomicrobiota bacterium
GGTTCAGAAGCCTGGCTTGAAGTCCGGTGGCGCGCCGGACGGTTGAGGCATCGAACATCACCACCACGGCAAAGGCGAAGGTCACAGCAAAGAGTGTGCTGCCAAAGCCTTCAATCAGACCGACCGAGGTGGCCAATCCACTGACCATGGCGGAATGGGCGCTCGGCATCCCGCCCAATGTGGTGAGATATTGGAAATCCACTTTCCCTGTATTCCTGAGATTGCCCAGCATTTTCAGGAGAGACGCGACGACGTAGGCGCCGAAGGCAGACCAGAAGGCGGGTGATTTGAAAAACTCTCCAACAGCGAGATGCATAGGTTCGGGATATTCGCCCTTTCATCCCGTATGGTCAATCCAAAACACCGTCAGTAGGCGTTCTTGTTGGCCGAAAAAGTCCTGACGAGGATCTTGAAGTCAAACGAGATGGACCAGTGTTCGAGATAATAGAGATCGTATTTGATTCGTTCCTCAATGCTGGTATTGCCGCGCAGTCCATTCACCTGAGCCCAGCCGGTCATGCCGGGTTTTGAAGCATGCCGTCGCATGTAACGGTCAATGTCCTCCTTGAATTGTTCCACGAAGTGCGGACGTTCCGGACGGGGACCTACCAGACTCATGTCGCCCCTGAGCACATTCCAGAGTTGGGGGAGTTCGTCAATGTTGGTGGCGCGCAGGAAGGCCCCCAGTCGGGTTCGCCGCGGGTCATTCTCAACCGCCCACACGGGGCCTGATTCCTGCTCGGCGTTGGTGCGCATGGTTCTGAGTTTATAAATAGAAAATTCCCGCCCGTTTTCGCCGCAACGCTTCTGCTTGTAGAAGACAGGGCCCGGAGAGGAGCGTTTGACCAGCACGGCGATGACGGCAAGGAGGGGCGCCATGAAGAGCAGTCCAAGCAGGGCGCCACTGATGTCTTCAAGTCGTTTAAGAAGACGGTTCCAGAGGTAGTCAAGGGGCCATCGGCTTACACCGAGAAGCGGAATGTCGTCGATGGTTTGCATGTCCATGCTGCCGGTCATGATCCGGAACATGTCCGGAACCATGTTGAAGGTGATCATGTTACGATCACAGGCGAGGATGATTTCCAGCACGCGCTGATGACCGATGTTGCTGTCGCTTAGGATGATCTGGTCTGCAGGATGGGTATCGAGGATGCTGTCAAGATCGTTAAGGTTACCGCGAATGAGATACCCAGGCAGCGATGAATCGGCCTCGTCAGTGCCGGTTCGGATGAATCCCACCACTTTGGATCGGAGTCTGGGATCAGATTCCAGCCCGCGTTTCAAGTGCGCGGCCACCGAGTCGGTGCCTACGATGAGAATGCGTTTTGAGAGGTTCCGACCCCGGGCGAGATTGATTTCAAATCGAAACAGAAGATAACGTTCCACAATGACGAAAAGAAGAATCGTTCCGAAAGCAATCATGAGCGTGAGGCGGGAGATGGGGGGCTCCGTTCGGAATGCAAAGGCCAGGGCGGTCGTCAGAAGCAATCCGATCCCGATGGCACGGATCAGGCGGGGTATCTTGCCGGAAAAACTACCCAGTTGGGGGCGTATGTAGAGTTGGAGTGCCCTGAAGATAAACAGGAATATGATGGTGGCGACGGTGGCGCCCCACCCATAGAGGAAGTACAGGTTGGGGGGCCAACTATCGACAACAAACAGTCCGCTGTTAAAACGCAACCAGATGGCGGCGAAAAATCCGGCTAGAATGGCAATGGCATCGGTCACCACCGCCAGGCCGCTCGTCAGTGCATCAAAGGTGTCGCGAACTCGCATGATCAGAACGTGTAGAGAAGTTCCCAGCGTGCGAAGACGCCTGTATCCTGCCGCTTGTAATAATTTCCGGGATCCAAACACTCCAGGAGGAAATAGGTGGTCAGTTTGTCCTTCGGCCTGAGTGCATTTTCCGCCAGGGTGAATTCCTGCTTCAATTGTCCGAGCCAGCCCCGTTCCTTTCCTCCGCCATTCCCGTCCGCTTCAAACGCCGCGAGATAATGGACGGTCGCGGTCGTCTTCGTCCGTTTTGTGGGACTGATGCTGAGGGACAGGTTCGGGTCGATCAGGTTGGACCAACGAAAGGCGGACTGCTCCGCGTCATAGGCAAACACAAACAGCTCACTACTTTGCGGGCATCGTGACCACAGGGGATTCCATCCTTCATCAGTGGCCGTTCCCGGGTTGTCCCCTGACAGCAGGTATACCCCGCCCTTGAGGACCGGCGTTGCGGCCACTCCGGTGAATTGTTGCGCAAGCGAGGCGTCCACCATGAAGCCGTGCATGCCAGTATTGCCGTGGGTGCCGTACTGGGCGGCGACCTCCAGGTTCCCGGAAAGGGTGTCGTTGAATACCGGCATCAGGCGAACCCCGGCGGTTTCAATGTCAAAGTCGGGATTCTCCAGACTCTTTGCCTGGGCATTCACGGTCTGCCAGGCGAAGGGTGCCGGTCCGAAATGTCCGGCGGCATCGGGTTTCACGGGTTGACTATAGGCGCTCTCGCGCTTATGGATGAGGTAGGCCTCAAAGGGCAGGTTGGTCAGGGTGAAGTTCTTCAGGTAGATGCCAGCGCCGCTTTCCGTGACTCCTTCGGGCGCCTTTGCGAAGGCCGACAGGTCGCGCTGGGCGCCATTGATGGCCCATTGATCCTCGGGCTCATTGTAAATACCGAAGACATCCAGTTGGGATTGTGGTATGGCCTTGATCGTTGCTTTGGCCGCATTGAAATACAGGGTGCGCGAACCATCGCCAGGCGTGCCGTCGAGCATGACGCGACCATTGCCATAGATCAATTCCTGTCGTCCCACACGGAGGTCAAGGGCCTTGTCAAGCAGGTCGCGGGTTTCCAGGTAGAGATTGTCAAAAACCCATTCATCCGGCCATTCGGAGGTGGATCTCTGAGGCAACTTGGACATGTCAGGATAGAGCCATGCCCGGCTCTCGTTCACGATCCGGGCCTTGGCCGTGACAGCGGGAAAGAGATCAGTTTCAACCCAGAGGCGGGTTCGGAAACGCCAGTAGTCATTTTCGCCGCCCCGGCTGTATTCTGGCACATCCACCTTGCTGGGGATTTGATTCAAGAGTTCCCATCGAATACGTTCGTCCCCGCCAACACGGACGGGAATCGAGCCGTCGGCGAAGTTCCTCGAGACTGAGGCGAAAAGGGCAAATAAGGTCATGCCGATGATGGCGGGATCCCTGGTTATGTGTCGCATAAAACTCTCCCTTTTTAAGTGTTCGGTTTCTTCCGTTCTGGTTGGAGTATCAATTGATCGTGCCGACTTATTCTCAGGCCAGACTATCGTTGATTTTGATGGTGATATTCCATTCCTTTGCCAGCCACTCGATAAACTGGGCCTGCTCATGGGGAAGGGTGTCTGCCAGGGTTTCTGAAAGGACTGTTCCCAGGATCAGTTCGCGTGAATCCGGGTTGGTGATGGTTTGAAGAAATGCTTTGAGGGCTGTCCGGTCGGCAAACCGACCCTCCGCCTCCTCCGCCAGTTCGTGGAACGTGTCCTCGCCCAGTTCATCCACAATCTCCTCGACTTGGGCGACCTCCTGATCCGTGATGGTCCGGTCACTGATCACGGCTACTTCGGTCAAGGCCACAATCGCGAGTTGCTCGTTGCGGGAAAGATCTTTCAAACTCATAAGGCACCTTCCTTTCTATATGGCCACCATACCATGCTCCGGCCCGGACTGCACGATTTTTGGATAGCTATTCCAAGAGTTGGATTTCGGTATCCAGGGTGATCCCGGATTGGCGTTGAACGGCGTCGCGTGCTTTTTCAAGAACCGCCCTGACATCGGAAGCGGTCGCGCCGGGGGAGGTGACGATCACATTGCCGTGGCGTTCCGAAATGGAGGCTCCGCCCACGGAGAATCCTTTCATCCCGGCCTGTTCAATGAGTTGGCCTGCGAAGTGTCCCGCAGGATTCCTGAAGACAGAACCGGCGGAGCGCAAACCCTTCATCCAGGCACGGCGTTCTGCCAGTTCCTTTCGGTTCTGCCGGCTCGCGGTGGTGTCGCCGGGTGTTAAGGAGAAGGCCGCTTCCAGAATGATCTGGCCCTTGAGCGCCGGGCAGGATCGATAGGCGAAATCCAGGTCTGAACGCTTGACTGTGCCTATGCGTCCATCCCGGTCGATATAGCGGACCCAGGACACGACATCGGCAATGGATTGTTCCCAGGCCCCGGCATTTCCCCGCACCGCTCCTCCGACAGTTCCGGGCACGGATTCCAGGAACTCAAGGCCGACCAGCCCGTGTTCGTCCGCCCAGTTAATCAGCCGGGCCAGGGGGACGCCTGCCCCGGCCAACACGAGGCCATCACGTTCAATGATGCCCTTGAAAGAGTCTCCTGATAGCCGGGCGACGACACCCCGAACACCCAGGTCGCTGATGAGCACGTTACTGCCTCCGCCCAGAATCTGGAAGGGGATGGCTTCAGTTCGAGTCCACTTCACGATATTGATCAGATCCGCCTCGGTGCCGATTTCCATCCACAGATCGGCCCGCCCCCCAACTCCCAGGGTCGTGCGTTGTCCCAGCGGTTCCCGGCCCCTGACAAGGGTGGCATGCAGGTCAATCTGGCGGATGGCCTGCCCGACGAGTCGTCCAAGATCCTGGATGCGCCGCCGGCCAAGATCGTCCCTGGCCCAACCCGCGATGCGCTCCACATCCCCGGCGCCGATCACGAGCAGAAGATCATTCAGGCGCAACTGGTCCCTGCAATACTCCCATGCGTTCTGGAGTGATGACGCCACGACAAAGGTTTGGGAA
>CAYHEL010000213.1:0-4772 GCA_964355415.1 uncultured Verrucomicrobiota bacterium
ATGACCGCCGGATAAGTCCCGTCAATGTGCCGAAACGGCAGGTATTGATTGAATCCCCCGATCCCGGTTCCAACGCCCGCCGTTTCCCAGAGTTTCTTCGCTCCGATGGTCCAGGCCTGGATCCGGTTCCCCAGCGAAGTTTCGCGATCGGATGACTCCGCTTGCATGGTCAGGTCCGTCAGGACATTGCTGAAATCCGTACTGATATTCTGGATGCGCGAGAGGCAGAAGAGACCCACCGCGAGAACGAGGGTACCGAACAGAATCACGAGCAGATGACGCCGCATCGGCTTGATATGATAGGCCAGATAGGCCAAACCCAGAAGGATCCCGCCGAACGGACTCTTGACCAGGGTGGCCGTGCAAGCCCCGAACATCAGAATCACCAGAAACAGATACCCGCGCCGCTTGCCCGCGCTGGGTGACAGCATGCACCGGGCGGCGGCAAAGGTCAGCGGCAGGATCATCAGCGCCGAGGTGCTGTGGGCCGTACCGAAGGCCATGGCACGGCCTTTGGGAACAATCTGTTTCATCGGCCAGACGGCCAGTTTGGCGTCCAGCCAGCCGCCGAACGACCACAAGGCTTTGTAGTACGAATCGTCCGAGGCGAAAGGATAGGCCCACGTCATGCAGGCGGTCACCAGGCCGAAGAAAAGGATAATTCCGAGGACGACCTGGAGCAATCGCTCGCTGAGCAGCGTGCCGATCGTGACATAGAAACTGGCCGTGGCAATGGCCAGCCAGATGGCGTAAACGGCCCCGTTAAAACGGTCATGGGACCACAGCAGCGAGAAAAAGGCCCACCCGGCAAAGAGAAGCAGCGGGAGGTCCGCCGCCGTTCGCGGATAGCGTGGCCGGGTTCGGGCGGCCAGCGCGAGGGCGTAAGAGAAGGTGGCCAGCACCATGCCAAAGTGTTCGACGGTAAATACCATATCGAAGATCGAGATCTGGAGAATGGGCGCTGGATAGATCAGAAAGACAAAAGCGAACAGGGCATATTCCGGCTTCAGCATTAACCAGACGGCGCCCAGAAAAAAAAGGACCACGATTCCCGTGGGGGGTGACATCACGGCGATGGCCACAATCATCACCTCGATGACTACAACCGCAAACCAGACCCCGACCCGGCGCGGACGCGCGCCCCCCCCCATGCGCTCGATCACATCTCGAATTTCAGAAAGCATCATCCCTCCATGCAACATATCTCATGCCGCCCCCCCGGCACGGAAACCCGTAAACGTAAGTGCCGTCCTCGCCTTCGTGGATAATCTTGACCGCTTTCCAATCCGTTCCGACCAACTTCCGCGTCAGGAGCTGGTAGGCGTAAAACGAGAGTTTCTTGCTATAGCCCTCCTCGCGGCGCGCCCCCTTGGACTTGGCGAAAAACCCGCTCTCGGTATTCTGCGTTTTCTGGTAGCTGTCGCTCAGGTTGGCCCACACGAAGATGGGAATGCCGTTGGCCAGGGCCGTACAGTTGAATCGGATCACATCCGCGGCGAGCTGTCGCTCACTGCGCGGGACGCTCCCGGCGGCCTCCTCCCCGACCGCGAACGTCGCGCTGTCGAGAATCCAGACGGGCACGTTCGCCAAGCCCATGTCCTTCAGCATAGTGCGACAAAACTCGATACTCTTCTTCATCGCCGAGGGGGCGGGGGTATAGTGATGCAGGCCAAAGACGAACGAAAAGTTAGGCACCGTGGGCCCGAGCCGCTTGATTTCCTTCAAGACGGGCTTCATAAACGTGTCCACCCGGCCCTTGCGTTGCGCCATTTCCATGTTTTCACCAAACAGCAGGATCTGGGCTGTGGGATGGCTGGCCTTGATCGCCTGGTATGAATCCATGAACAGCTTGGCATAGTTTTCCGGCGTGTCCTGCCAGCGCGAACTGCTGCCCATCTCGGCCCCGATAATCCACCACCGGATATTCGGGGATTCGGGCGCATCCTTGATGCCGTCGCCGTCATAGCGCTCCGCCGCCGCACTGACAAACGCTTTGTACGCCGCGATATCCGTCGGATAGCGCGCCGGCAACCGCGTCAGATGCGAGCCCGGCAACGTTACGGTCTTCAGGTCGGGCTGATCCCAACTGTTGATGGCATAGATATTCACCATGATGTCCAAACCGACCTTCTGGGCGACGCTGTACAAGCCGTCAGGCCTCGACCAGTCATACGTGCCCTTCCGGGGCTCCGCCAAATCCCACACCAGTCCGCCGTGCGGACCATAGAACCGGCCGATTCGCGCCCCCAACTCCTTCATGGCCGGCACGGCTACGGAGGGCTCTTTGAGAAAGCCGTTGAAGGCGACGCCGAAGGGGGACTCCTTCTCCACCTCCGGCGAAATCCGCCCCGCCGCAACCGATTCCTCAATCAGGACCGGTGTGACGCCCACGGACACCCGCACCTTGCCGCCTTGTGCGAGTATTTCCTTGATTTCAAAAGCGTTGGCCTCATCCCGCACCGCAGCACCGGTTTCAGCAGAAGGCACCGTGACGGTCACATACACACGGCCGGTCGCAGCCAACTCCACAATCGCGGTCTTATCGGATTCCGGGGCCGGGCTGGTCCGCTCCTTGGCCCCACTGTCGCGCTCCCGTCGTTCCCTGCCTCTTCCTTTCGACGGCCCCGCCATCCCCTCCAGAAGTCCCCACTGGGCGACGACCGGTTCCGGGAGCATGGCCAGAAAACCCATCGTCATTCCAATCGCCAAGGCAAATCGCCCTATTTTCATCGCTCATCCCCCCGCTCGTTCGGCGCACTTCGTTGCACCTGAGAACTACTCGTTTAATCCGTTTTCCGGTTCACGACCCGGGCGCCCCCCCCGGGAATCCTCCGATGGTCCGCCTGGTATCGGGTCGGTCTTGCCATCCCGGCGTTGCCTCGCGCCGCCCGCACGGCCGGGACCGCGGCCGAACACCTCCTCGGCCCATTTGCGCGACCCCTCGTCTATCGGGCCCCCCACCAAGGGCAGAATCACCCGATCCGTGAACCAACGGCGGCCCGTGATCCGCCTTTCCAGGGATCCCAGTGCGGCCGCATCCCACGCCGTCAGTGTCCGGCTGACCCCGATCATCACCACACACAGACTCGCCACCCCTACCACCAAAGAAACATGCCCCCCCATTTGGCCCCAGGCCGGCAGGGCCGCAAGCAGCCCCCCCAATCCGAAAACCATCGCGATTAAACGCAGGTAATCGGGGGTGAACGGGTGCGCTTTCGACCGCCGGTAAACCCAGATCGTGAGCAGGACATTGGACAACGTCAGGGCCACCGAAGACGCGAGGGCGGCCCCCGCGATCCCATACAGGGGCACTAGAATGATATCCAGAATCAGGTTGACCGCCACACTGGCAACCTGACTCCAGAAGAAATGCTGAGTCATCCCCAGCGCAATGCAAACCATGGCGTTCAACCCGAACAGCACATGCAAAGTGGATCCAACGCTCAAGAGTTGGAGCGCCAGGGATGCGGGAACATACCGTTGACCGAAACAGGTGCCCAGCACCGGGGCGGCACCGAAGAACAGGTACAGGGAGAAGGGCAGGCTGAAGATGAAAACCCACTTGGTTGTGATCGCATAAATCCGGCCGAGATCATCCATCTTGTTGAGCGAGATCAGGTGCGCCGCCACGGGCAGAAAAATGAATGCGGCCGAGGCAGGCACCATCTGGATCAGCCGTCCAAATCGCGCCGCGCTGTTGTAGAGTCCGACGGCCTCAGATGTGCTCAGGTACCCCACGACAAAGGTGTCCGTGCTCTGAAGCAGTTGCTGCAGGATGGCCCCACCCCAGAGCGGCAGCGAAAAGATCAACAGGTCGCGGGTGACCGGAACGTATTTCCGCACGGGGATCAGTCGGGGCAATACGCGCAGGCAATAGATCAGGAGCATCCCGAGCGTGACGAGGTAACTCAGGTTCTGGACCCACAGCACCGCATGGTATGACAACCGCCAGATCAGGATGGGGAGCATGAGCAGGACGGCGGACAACGGCCGCAGCACCCGCTGGAAAAGTGCGCGGCCCTTGATGTCCCGCACGCCCCTCAGGTGGGCGGTCAGCAGGTCGATCAAGGTCAGCAGCGGCACCGCCAGCGCCATGATCCGCAACGTATCCGCCAGCCCCGGCTTCCGCATCGTTTCTTCGATGATCCCCGCGCCGGCAAACAGGATGACGCCCAGCACCGGACTCGTCATGCAGCTTATGATCGAGGAAGACGCGATGCTGCTCCAGGCCTTGTCGCCTTCACCCTGGGATAGATGTGCGGCAATGAATCGCGGCACTCCCATGCGATACCCGAGTCCCGCCACCACCGAAAGGAACCGGACAATGGCCGCGCCCAGGCAGAATAAGCCAAACTGTTGTTGGCCCAGAGTCCGGGCAATGATGATGGACAACCCAAACAGGAGAACGATCTCGACGACATCACCGAACAACACCGAAACCGTGCCACTCGCCACCTCCCGCATCTCGGTATTGGCAGACGATTTATTTCTATTATCGATCTGGGGCATGAGCCGCATCAGCTTTTCCGCATGAATCGGAAACGCGAGGTTGCCGACCGGTCGTATGTTCCGTAATAGGACCCGTAATCAGGGCCGGCCGAACTCTTGTATTTGTTCAGCACCACGCCCAAGGGCGTAATACCCGCCTGTTTCAACCGCACCTGTTCCATCTCCAGGATCCGGCGCGTCTCGCGCTTCAGATCCAAAACGCTGAGACATCCGTCGCATAAGCCCGCCAACACCACAGCATCGTGCACGGCGAGAACCGGCGG
>CAYHEL010000214.1:0-4763 GCA_964355415.1 uncultured Verrucomicrobiota bacterium
GACGCGAAGCAGAAACTCACGATCCATATCCGGGGGCAGTTTCATGACACCCACCACCGAACGCAAGGCCTGTTCCTTGTCACCCCCAGCAAGGCGGTAAAAAATGCCGCCCGCCGCCAGCGAATCGCCAAAATCCGGCATCAATTCAGCCCCCGCATCGGGTTCGGCGAACATTTCGGTGGAGACATTTATCTTCTGGGCATTGGCCCATTCAAGGAGTTCTGCCCGGTTAAACCGGTATTGGTCATTCACCTTATAGGCCGGTAGTTGCCCCTGCTGAATCCATCGGTATATGGACTTCTCAGAAACATTCAACATCCGCGCCACATCCCGCACACCCAATTGCATACCATCACCTTGAGAGAATAGTTGGACAAATAGGGACAATGAATACGACTCTGTCCTCTAAAAGTCAACGAAGCATCCCGATCAGGAAGATTTCCGAAGACCCTGCTTGTGTAAACTGAAACGGGCGCAACCCGGAACTCAATGCGACCATATGTCGACCCACCGTGTGCGTTTGCCCCATTTTTCGGCCTCTCGATGGGAAGAGAAGTATAAATCGATGTGATCCCCCTTGATGGCCCCGCCCTGGTCCTCCACCCGGCCGTATCCATAGCCTTCGATATACATGACGGTGCCGAAGGGATAACGAGTGGTATCTGCGGCTATCGTTCCGTGTCGCGCCTTCGTCCCGCTGGCGGTCACGCCAACCTCTTTCGGCTGGCCTTTGAGCGGGCCCGAAGAATAGACCGGACGCAACAGCCAATTCCGATGCCAACTGCAACACTCCTGACAGGGGCAGTACCCGGTCACCAGCATGCGTTTGACGACCGGAGGCCGGCTTCCTGGCAGAGGCCGTATCGACGCACAACCGGCACCCCAGAAAGCCAGAACCACGGCGGCAAGAACTATCGCAGATTTATTCACCGGGAGAATGATACATGGCATTCAAATCAAACTCAATGTTGCGATGGGTAATACAACAGAACTATTTTCCAACTCCTGCTTATCTGGAAGAACAACAGAACAAGGTGAGAACAAGTGGCGCGAGTTGCTGGAGAACCTTCTGGGCGATATCCTTCCAGTGCGCATGGTGATGGGTAGCCTTGGGGGAGGGATCACCAATCCGCTCGTCCACCTGATGGGCATGGAAGCCGTGAGTCACGCTTGTCGGGTGCCTGACTTTTTGATATGAGATGACGCTTTGAGAAGAATCGAAAGGATATACGAATGCCGAACACATTATTGATTGGCGCCCAATGGGGCGATGAGGGAAAAGGGAAAGTGGTGGACTTCCTGAGCCAGGATGCCGACATCGTTGTGCGCTACCAGGGCGGAAGTAACGCCGGCCACACCATTGAAATCGGCGCCGAACGCTATGTTCTGCACCTGGTTCCCTCCGGCATCCTCTATCCCGACAAGATTTGCGTCATCGGCAACGGCCTGGTGATTGACCCCGTCGGACTGGTCAAGGAAATCAAGGAATTGAACGAACGAGGAATCAAGACGGACGGACGCCTCCATGTCAGCGACCGCGCCCATGTCGTGATTCCCTACCACAAGGCGTTGGACGCGGCCCGCGAGAACAAACTGGCGGTCGGCTCAAAAATCGGCACCACCCAGCGCGGGATCGGACCCGCCTATGAGGACAAGGCCTCACGCACTGGACTCCGGATGGGCGACCTTCTGGACACGACTCTTGACGCGCGCATCAGCGAACGTCTGACGGCCAAGAATGCGCAACTCACCCTGCTTGGGACCGCGCCGCTGAATGCGGCAACGGTATGCGCAGAAGTCAGGGCCGCCGCGGAATTTCTGGCGCCCTACATCACTGACACTGTGAAGCTTCTCGGAGAAGCCCATGCCTCCGGGAAGAAATTCCTGTTTGAAGGCGCCCAGGGTACGATGCTTGACATCGATTTTGGAACCTACCCTTATGTGACCTCCTCAAACCCCACCAGTGGCGGAGCGTGCGTCGGAACCGGGATTCCACCCCGCGCCATAGAACGGGTTCTGGGTGTCATCAAGGCCTACACCACGCGAGTGGGAGAAGGCCCCTTCCCCACCGAGTTGCTCGACGCCACGGGTGAGTTGCTCAGGAAACGCGGGCGCGAGTTTGGCGCCACCACCGGGCGACCCCGCCGCTGCGGCTGGTTCGATGCCGTCGTCGGACGCTATTCCGCCAGGGTGAATGGGGTCGACTTCTGGGCTATCACCAAACTTGATGTACTGGATGACCTGGACGTTATCCGCGTTTGTGTTGCTTATGAATGCGACGGGACGCGTTACGAGACCGTGCCCGCCAGTATTTCGTTGCTGGAGCAGTGCAAGCCGGTCTACAAGGACTTCCCGGGATGGAAAACTCCCACGAGCGGGATCAAACGATACGAGGATCTCCCCACCAGGGCGAAGGAGTACATCAGGGCCCTGTGCGACATCACCGGAGTCCCCCTGGGTGTGCTGTCGGTAAGCCCGCAGCGTGAAAGCACTTTCAGAATCGCGGTGTAATGCCCATGCCCAACGCCACCCCGCCCCCCGTGCCCACCGCATCCACCGAGACCACCGGAAAAACTCCGGCGCATGTGGCCGTCATCATGGATGGCAACGGACGCTGGGCCAAGCAGCGACATCTCCCGCGGGCGAAGGGGCACGAACAAGGCGCCGAGTCCGTTCGGGTGGCCATTAAAACCTGTCAGAAACTGGGAATCAAATATCTGACTGTTTACGCGTTCAGCGTGGAAAACTGGAATCGCCCCAAGGCGGAAATCGATGCCCTCATGTCCCTGCTCAAGAAGTTCCTGCACAACGAAGAGCGCGAGTTCCACGAGAACAAGATCCGCCTCCGGGCGATTGGTCGTCTCAGCGACCTGCCCCCATCTGTTCAGGGTGAACTGAATCGTGTCATCCAGGCAACCGAGCATTACCGCGAGGCCACCCTCGTGCTGGCATTGAGTTACGGGGGGCGCACCGAAATCGCCATGGCGGCCAGGGAGGTGGCGCGGAAAGTCAAGGCGGGCACACTGGACGTGGAAACCATTGACGAGGCCACCCTATCCGCCCACATGTATGCCCCGGACATTCCCGATCCCGACCTGATGATCCGAACCAGCGGAGAAATGCGTATCAGCAATTTCCTGCTGTGGCAGCTGTCCTACGCGGAATTGTACATTACAGACGTACTCTGGCCTGACTTCCGCGAAGAACACCTGACCCGGGCGGTTGCCGAATACGCCCGACGGGATCGGCGCTTTGGACTGTTGAAATGACAGGGGGATTTATGATGACACTGTTGCGACGCATCGTAAGCGCCGTCATTCTTTTGGGGTGTGTTGCCCTGTTGCTCTTCACACTCCCGTCGATCATCGGTGTGCTTGTGTTGCTCGGAATGGCCGTCATCGCACTCCTCGAATTCTACGCCATTCAGCAGAAGGTCGGCATCCCGGCCTTCCGATATCTGGGCATCGCCTCGGGAATGGTTCTCCTGATAACAGGCTATTTCAGTCTGAATATCAGCCTCTTCAGCGAGGGCCCCGCTCCGGATGCCTGGCGGGAACTTCCCTGGTTGGTTCTGACGGCGATCATCTTCACGATATTCGTGCGGCAGTTTCCCCAGAAGGAGAATGCACAACCCCTGCCCACCATCGCCTGCACCCTGTTGGGACTTCTCTATGTGCCCCTGTTGCTTCTCTTCATGCTGAACCTTTGTTTTGCCTGGACACCGACCGCCTGGAACCAGCCGCTCAGCGTCACCGCGCGAGATCTGATCCTCTACCTGGTCGTGGTCGTGAAAGCCTCCGACATCGGCGCCTATTTTGTCGGAAGTCTCTGCGGGCGCCACAAGATGTTCCCCCGCATTTCACCCGGAAAAACCTGGGAGGGACTGGCCGGCGGATTTGCGGCCAGCCTCATCGCCAGCCTGATTGTCTATTGGCTCTGGCGTGCGCCGCAACCGGGGTGGCCGACAGCTGACTTCGGCATTCTCCACCTGACGTGGCGTCATGCCTGGGTGATGGCCATCCTGCTCGCCGCCATCGGGGTTCTTGGCGACCTGGTTGAGTCGCTCTTAAAACGGTCCGCCGGCCTCAAGGATTCAGGTTGTATTTTCCCTGGAATGGGGGGTATTCTCGACGTTCTGGACAGTCTTTTATTCGCGGCGCCAGCCCTCTATTTCTATATGCGATGGTTTGCCCATGTCACATAAAAAAAACATCGTTATTCTCGGCAGTACCGGTTCGATTGGCGAAAACGCCCTGCGGGTGGTCAAGGCGCTACCCTCGCGTTTGAACGTCGTGGGGATTGCGTCCCGTACCAGCGCCGGACGGCTTCTGGAACAGGCCGCCGAGTTCAAGACCAGGCACATCGCCATTGCCGATGAGGCGGCGGCCGGGAACGCCCGTCCCGCCCTTCCGAAGGGAACCCGACTCCACACCGGAACCGAGGGTATCCAAACCCTGGCGGCGCTACCGGAGGCAGACATCGTCCTGTGTGCGTTGGTTGGAATAGCCGGACTCAAACCCGTGCTGGCCGCCCTGCGACAGGGAACGGATGTTGCCATCGCCACAAAAGAGGTTCTGGTTTCTGCGGGACAGATGGTCATGGCATGCGCCGCGAAACACAAGGCCCGGCTGTTGCCGGTTGACAGCGAACACAGCGCCATCTTTCAGTGCCTTGAAGGCAAGCCTGCCTCCTCGATCAGGCGGCTCATTCTCACGGCCTCCGGCGGTCCGTTTGCCGGCCGCAGTGACCTTGATTTCGACACG